>JADZBY010000407.1 GCA_020851855.1 Anaerolineae bacterium | reverse complement strand
CCGAGCCGCCGATATTCGGCCCGACCCAGCCCGCCGCCCGCGCCGCCTCGATGGCGCGCGTCATGATCGGCTCGATGTCCCAGAACTCGCCGCGCGCGTAGACGTACACCGCCGTCGCCTGGATGGCATAGGCGCAGATCAGCGCGCCTTCGAGCATCTGGTGGAAGTTCTTCTCAAGAATCTGGCGATCTTTGAACGTGCCCGGCTCCGACTCGTCGGCGTTCACCGTGACGTATTTCGGCCCCTCGACCTTCGGCACAAAGCTCCACTTCATGCCCGTCGGGAAGCCCGCGCCGCCGCGCCCGCGCAGGTTCGAATCCTTGACGACCTGGATCACCTCGTCGGGCGTCATGCTCAGCGCCTTGCGCAAGCCCTCATAACCGCCGTTGGCGACGTACACGTCAAAGTCGCCGATGTTGGGGATGTCCAGATCACGCAGGAGAATATGAGACATCGTCGTTTATCCCTGTATCACGCTTCCCGGCATCAACTTCTGCTTGTTGGGCCTCAATCGCCGTGCGTAGCTCTGCGCCCGCCCTATCGTCGTCATCCACGCCCACCGCTTCCGGCTCGACGTGCGATTTTTCAGGCGTTTCGTAAGTGGCCCACGCCACCCCTGCGCCGGATACGACCAGCGCAAATCCGAACAACCCGACCAGCGGCCCGACAAAGGGCACGGCCATTCGGCCCGTGTAGGCCAGCCCGAACAGCCCGACGCTCAGCAAGATGCCCAGCGCCGTGTATCCGCCGCGCAAACGGGCCACCACATACGCGCCGATGCCGATGACGAGCGCCACGTACAACGCCGCATCGAGGACCAATCCCGGCAGCGCGCCGCCCACACCGGCCTGTTCCGCTAACCGGGCATAGTGCAGGGCCGTGGTCAGCGGCGGATCGTCCGGCGAGGCGGTCGGCCAGGGCAAGAGCAGCGCCGCGCCGAGCGCCAGGATCAGGCCGATGAGCGCCACGGACAACGCGCCGCCGCTCGATTCGACCAGGGAACGCGGCTGCCCATGCGCGCCGCGTTGACCGCGCACGTCGGGCTGCGACTCAAGCTCAAACATCGGGCCGATCCCGCTTCGTCACGTAGTACACATCCCCCACCTGGTAGCCCTCGGACTTGAAAAGCTCCAGGCTGGCGTCGTTGTCGTGCTCGATGAGCGCCGCGACGATCATCAGGCCCAGGCCGTGCAGGTAATCCTCGGCGGCATGGATGAGCGCGCGCGCCACGCCCTGCCGCTGGAAGTCTCGCGCCACGCCGAGCCGGTTGATCCACCCTTTGCGGCTGTCGTGCGTCACCACGGCCACCCCGGCCAGCGCGCCGTCCACCTCTGCGCCCAGCACGGTCTGCACGCCGGTGGACATCTGCCAGGCGAAATTCTCGCGGCTGTCGCGCCCGCTGGGCCGTACCGGCAGCCCGGACGCTTCCCAGACGGCGCAAATCCGCTCGTAATCGTCAACGCCCAGCGTCGTGATCGTGATCACCGGCGTCACTTCCCGCTCGATGTCGCCGCCTCGTCGCGCCACTGCGCAAGGAGCGCCTTCATCTTGTCCATGTCGAGGTTCTCGACAAAGTGGAAATTGCATTGCAGCATCGGCGCTTTGTCGCACGCGGCCAGGCACATCACGTGCTCGACGGTGAACATGCCGTCCGGCGTCGTCTCACCGTCCTGGATGCCCAGGTGCGCCAGCAGTTCCTTGTAGAACGCTTCCGCGCCGCGCAGCGCACACGGGAAGTCGGTGCACACCTGGAGCCAGTACTTGCCTTTGGGCGACTCGCGGTACATGGTGTAAAAGCCCGCGAGTTGCGATACGAGCGTCGGGTCCACCTCGCACAGCGCGGCCACCTCGTCAATCGCTTCCGGCGTCACCCAGCCGTATTCCTGCTGCGCCAGGTGCAGCAAGGGCATGATCGCGGACCGCTTGTCCGGGTAGCGGCTGAAGATGCTCTGAACGTCTGCCTGCTTGGTTTCTGCTAACACACCCGTCTCCGTTGTCGTTGTCCGATGCGCCTTACCGGTCGCAGTCGCCCAACACCACGTCCGTACTGCCGATGATGGCGATCAGGTCGGCCAGGAACCCGCCTTCCGACATCTTCGGGATGGCCCCCATGATATGCACGAACGACGGCGTGCGGAAATGCACCCGGTGCGGATGGTTGCTGCCGTCGCTGCTCAGGAAGCAGCCCAATTCGCCGCGTGGGCTTTCCACAGCCACGTACACTTCGCCTTCGGGCAGCGAGAAGCCCTCGGTCCACAGCTTGAAGTGGTGGATAACCGCTTCCATGCTCCGGCCAAGCTCGGCGCGCGGCGGCGGCACGTACTTGCGGTTGTCCGAGCGCGTCAGGCCGGGCTTGAGCCGCGCCAGCCCCTGGTTGATGATGCGCACGCTCTGGTGCAGCTCGCTCACGCGGCACAGGAACCGGTCGTACACGTCGCCATGCTCGCCCAGCGGCACGTCGAAGTCGTAGTTTTCATAGCCGGAATAGGGCATCGCCTTACGAATATCCCAGTTCACGCCAGAGCCGCGCAGCGTCGGGCCGCTGCAGCCCAGCGCCAGCGCCTCTTCGGGCGTTACGACCCCGATGCCCTGCGTGCGGTCCAACCACAGCGGGTTGTTGACCAGCAGCGCCTCGTAGTCTGCCAGCTTGCCAGGGAAGTAGTCCATAAAGGCTTTGACTGCCGGGACAAAATCGTCCGGCACATCGCGCCACAGGCCGCCGGGCCGGATGTAGCTGCTCATCATGCGCTGGCCACCGCACATCTCGTAGATCTCGAGGATCATCTCGCGCTCGCGCATGGTGTACAGGAATACACTCATCGCGCCGATGTCCAGCGCGCTCGTGCCCAGCCAGACCAGGTGGCTGTTGATGCGCGTCAGCTCGGCCAGGATCACGCGCAGGACCTGTGCGCGCTCCGGCACTTCCAATTCGGCCAGCTTCTCGATGGCCAGGCTGTAGACCAGATTGTTCCCCATCGGATTGAGGTAATCCATCCGGTCGGTCATGACCAGCGCCTGCTCGTAGGTCTTGGCTTCCATGTTCTTTTCGATGCCGGTGTGCAGGAAGCCGATGTCGGGCACACAGCTCACGACGTTTTCGCCGTCAAGCTCCAACAGCAGGCGCAACACGCCGTGCGTGCTGGGATGCTGCGGTCCCATGTTCAAGAGCATCGTCTCGCCCGCCAGCGCGCGCGGCGAGACGATGCCTTTCAGTTCTTGAACCGTGCCTTCCCATTCGGTATAGCTCTCGTATCCGGTCCGCTCGCCAAGCGCTTCGGGGCGTTCCAGGTGTTTCTCAGCCATCAGCAATCGCCTCTACCTTTAGCCTGACCCTGACTTTATTCTTGCGGATGGGGCTTGGTACGCATCACGGCGTCGTAATTGAAGGTGAACTGCACCGGCTCGTAGCCGAGCGGGTAATCCTTGCGCTGCGGGTAGCCTTCCCATTCCTGGGGCATCAGGATGCGGCGCAGGGCGGGATGGCCGGTGAACACGATGCCGAACATGTCGTACGCTTCGCGCTCTTCCCAGTCCGCTGCCGGGTAAATCGACG
This sequence comes from Anaerolineae bacterium, assembly GCA_020851855.1. Lineage (GTDB taxonomy): Bacteria > Chloroflexota > Anaerolineae > Aggregatilineales > UBA2796 > JADZBY01. Next base: position 603 of record JADZBY010000407.1, on the reverse strand, counting down.
TCACACTCGGCGCTTCCGGCTTTTCGTCGTCCAGATACACCTTCAGGCGCAGGCGGCGGTTGTAGAGCATGGAGTACAGGTGGTAATTCACGGCAAAACGCGGCGAGCGCGGGTAATAGTCGATGCCCGTGATGTCGGAGAGGAAGATGTATTCCAGCCCTTCGGTGTCGCGGAAGAACTGGGCCGCCTCTACGATGCGCGCCGGGTCAAGCACGATTGTCAGCTCGCCCCGGAAGGTGATCACGTCCTTCACGGCGTCTTTCAGGGTCAGCCGTGCCAGTTCCACTGGATCGAGTGCTTGCATACGTCGCTCCACAATCCTGATCGCCGTGCCGGCCACGATGCGCCGGGCGCTGGCCACCTGAACAAGCGATTCTTCAGCGTGCGATTAGCGATGTCGCGATCTAGCGCCTGTCTGCAAAGGCTTCCTTGCGTTGACCCTCACTCCCCCGCTCCCTCTCTCCCTCAAGGCGAGAGGGGAGAAACACGCGGACTCCCTGGCTTCTTCACCCCTCTCCATGAGGGAGAGGGGCCGGGGGTGAGGGTTTGCAGACACGTGCTACCGATGTCGCGATCTAGCGCCTGTCTGCAAAGGCTTCCTTG
>JADZBY010000406.1 GCA_020851855.1 Anaerolineae bacterium | reverse complement strand
CGGCCTCGTCCGCCGCCTGCCGCGTCCGCCCGCCTCGTCCGGTCCACGCCAATGCGGTGTGTGACTCGGCGGACTACGCCTGCGTTGTCCCTACGGATCACGTGTAGGGAGGAAGGCCTGCCTCGTCCGCCCGCCTCGTCCGGTCCACGCCAATTCGGTGGGTGAATCGGCGGACAACGCAGGCGTTGTCCCTACGGGTCACGTGTAGGGACGAGGCCTGCCTCGTCCGCCGCCTGCGCCTCGTCCGCCTGCCCGCCTCGTCCGCCTGCCTGCCTCGTCCGCCCGCGCCTCGTCCGCCTGCGCCTCGTCCCCGTTTGCATTTTCTCCCCTCGCCCCGTGGGAGAGGGGCCGGGGGTGAGGGATGAGCATTGTTTTCCGCCCCCGCTCCGGGTAGAATCCGGGCTGTAGAACGGATTATCGACTCAACGTACCGACGCAGCGTGCGCCATGCTTGATCAGCCTGATGACAGCTTCGATTCCAACCTGGAGATCTGCTTCGAAATCCTGCTGTACCTCTCCAGCCGCATGGCGAAGCTGGAACCGGGCGGCGTGCTGGCCTTCGTCAGCGGCGACCCGGACGCGCCCGACAAAATCCCGACCTGGTGCGACGAGCGCGGCTTCACCCTGCTCGGCCACCAGCCGGAGCCGGATGGCCGGGTGCGCTTTTTGATCCGCCGCGACCCGCCAGGAGAGGACCTGTGACCGAAACGAGCCGACCGGGCCTGCGCCTTGCCTGGATTCCGATCTTGTTGGTTGCCGCCGGATTGATGTTCGTGGGTGGAATGGCCATTCTCGCCATCGCGCGCCCCGTGGAAGGCACACGCGCCGCGCCGCCGACCACCGGGCCGCTCGACGCGGTGACGCTGGACGCGCTCGGCGTGCGGCTGCGGACGCCGACAAACTGGGCCGCGCCGGTCGTCACCGGCGAGCGGCGTTTTGTGCTCTCGCCGGATGGCAACCCGGACACGAGCACCACCGCCGGGCCGTTTCTGTTCGTCGTCATCGATGCGCTGGACGAATTTAGCCGCCAATTGAACATCCGGACCGACCTGACGGACCCGCGCGAAGAGTTGGACGTGCTGGTTGACGCGCTCAACCGCGAGCGGGCGCGATTCCCGGCGGCGGAAGACTATCTCGGCGCGCGCTACCCGGCGGCGATTGTGCGCGGCTTCGAGCGCGGCAACGAATTGACCCTGATCCTGATGCGCACGCCGGACGGGCGCTGGATTTACGTCGGCGCGCAGGCGAAAGAGGCCGATTTTCGCTATTACGAGCTGAGCGTGTTCAAACCGGCCACCGATTCGCTTGAACTGCTCGACTGAGACACGAAGCCACCGGAACCTCGGAGCCTTATTCGCTTCATGCGGCTGCACCACCTGTCCCTGACGAATTTCCGCAACTACGCCCGCCTGGAGCTTACCTTGCCAGACGGGCCGGTGCTGTTGCACGGCGCGAATGCACAGGGCAAAACCAGCCTGCTCGAAGCAATCTATTACCTCGCCACGGCGCGCTCGCCCTGGATCACGTCCGACCGGCAGCTCTTGAACTGGGCGGCGGAAGGCGGCATTTTGCCCTATAGTCGCGTCGCGGCGGAGATCGGCAACCGGCAGAGCGCCCTGACGCGCGTGGACATCACCCTGTCGCAGGAATCGGCGGAAGAGGGCGGGCGGCTGCGCAAAGACATCCGGGTGAACGGCGTCAAGCGGCGCGTCGTGGAATTGCTCGGCACGCTGAACGTGGTCATGTTTCTGCCGCAAGACCTGTCGCTGATCGAAGGCGCGCCTTCGGACCGCCGCCGCTACCTGAACATCACGCTGTGCCAGACCAACCCACGTTATGCCGAGGCGCTGACCACGCTCGACAAGGCCCTCACGCAGCGCAACGCCCTGCTGCGGCGCATCGGGGAGCGGCGCGCCACGCTCAAAGAGCTGCCCTTCTGGGATGATAAGCTCGTCACGGCGGGCAGCGTGCTGATCGCCGGGCGGCAGCGCTTGCTGCGCGAACTGGAGACGCTCGCCCAGGGCATTCACCGCGACCTGACCGGCGGCAAAGAAACGCTCGTGCTGCAATACCTGCCCAGCTTCGCGCCCGTCGCCCGCGCCGATGGGCAGTTGTCCTTCGATGTGCCGGGCCTGGACCTGCACCGCCAGTTGAAGCCGTCCGAGATCGAGCCGCAATTCCGCGACGCGCTGCAAAAGCTTCAACGCGACGAGATCGGGCGCGGCATCACGCTCATCGGCCCGCAGCGCGACGAGCTGCGCTTTTCGGTGAACGGCCACGATCTCGGCCTGTACGGCTCACGCGGGCAGGCGCGCACCGCCGTGCTGGCGCTCAAGCTGGCCGAGATGCGCTGGATGCAGGCCACGACGGGCGAATGGCCGCTGCTCTTGCTCGACGAGTTCATCGCCGAGCTGGACGCCGAGCGGCGCGCCTATCTGCTGGACCAGATCGACGGCGCGACGCAGTCTATCCTGACCACGACCGAGCCGGACATCTTCACCCGGCCCTTCATCGACAAAGCCGCCGTGTGGAAGGTCCACGCCGGGCAGATCACCACGACGTAGGGCGTTGTAGGGCCATCTTGACAAATCGCATCCCTTGTCGTATTCTACTTTCTTAGAACATTTGTTTCACTCATGCATGTCGGGGCTACAGACGCCGTGCCTCACCGGTAGGGCACGGTGTCTGCGAAATGCAGGACAAGGGAGGTACGGATGAGCCGCAGTAAGGAAATGTCAGAGTCCGCCAAAGGCTTCACCGCCGAGGAGCGCGCCGCGATGAAGGCGCGCGCCAAAGAATTGAAAGCGGAAGCGCGCGCCAACAAAACCCGGGCCGACGGAGAGCGTGATGTGCTCGCCGCCATCGCCGAAATGCCCGCCTCAGAACGCGCCATCGCGGGGCGGCTCCACGAGATCATCACAGCCAGTGCGCCCAACCTCTGGCCGAAGACGTGGTACGGCATGCCCGCCTATGCGAAGGATGGCAAAGTCCTGTGCTTCTACCAGGGCGCGCAGAAGTTCGAAACGCGGTACGGGACGCTCGGCTTCAGCGACTCGGCAAGCCTCGACGATGGCGCGCTGTGGCCGGTCGCTTTCGCCGTGAAAGAGCTTACTCCCCGCGTTGAGGAACAAATCGCCGCGCTTGTGAAGAAAGCGGCTGGCTGAAAATCCTCACGGCGTTGCGCACGTGACGCCGTAGGGACAACGCCTGCGTTGTCCGCCGCAATGGCCACGCGCAGTGACAATCGGGGCGTCGGGCGGACGAGGCGACGCGCGGACGAGGCAGGTCTCGTCCCTACCCGAGACGCCGTAGGGACAACGCCTGCGTTGTCCGCCGCAATGGCCACGCCCAATGACAATCGGGGCGTCGGGCGGACGAGGCGACGCGCGGACGAGGCAGGCCTCGTCCCTGCACGAGACGCGGTAGGGACAACGCCTGCGTTGTCCGCCGCAATGGCCGCGCACAATGACAATCGGGGCGTCGGGCGGACGAGGCGACGCGCGGACGAGGCAGGCCTCGTCCCTACACGAGACGCGGTAGGGACAACGCCTGCGT
>JADZBY010000405.1 GCA_020851855.1 Anaerolineae bacterium | reverse complement strand
TCCGGGTTGTCGCATTTCCAGACCGGCAGCGGCGTGCCCCAGTAGCGCTCGCGGCCCAGCGCCCAGTCGCGGTTGTTCTCCAGCCACATGCCGAAGCGGCCATCTTTGATGTGCTCCGGGACCCAGTTGATGGTCTGGTTCAGCCCGACGAGCTTGTCGCGGAAGGCCGTGGTGCGGATGTACCACGTCGTGCGGGCGTAGTACAACAGCGGCGAGCCGCACCGCCAGCAGAACGGGTACGGGTGGCGGTACTTCTCGGCGCGATAGAGCAGCCCCCGCGCCTTCAGGTTCTTCGTGATGTGTGGATCGGCGTCCTTGACCCACATGCCGGCGAAATCGGCCACGGCGTCGATGAACGCGCCGTCCGGCCTGACGGTCATCAGGGTGGGCAGGTTGTTGGCGCGGCCCGCTTCCATGTCATCCGCGCCAAAGGCCGGGGCCAGATGCACGATCCCGGAGCCGTCCTCGGTGCTCACGAAGCTGCTGCCGTCCACGACGTAGGCGTAATCCTGCTCCGGCTGCATGTAGTCGAAAAGCGGCTCGTAGTGCATACCCAGCAGCTCCGCGCCCTTCATCTTCTGCACGACGGTGTACTGCTCCGGGTGCACGAGCACCTTGCCCAGAAGCGCTTCGGCCAGGATCAGCCGCTCGGTCGAGCCGTCCGGGGCAGGGCCTTCGACCATGACGTAGTCCACGTCGCGGCCCACGGCGATGGCCACGTTGCCGGGCAGCGTCCAGGGCGTCGTCGTCCACACCAGGAACGACACTCCCGGCTGGCCCTTGACCTTGAAGCGCACGAAGACGCTCGGATCGTCCACGTCCTGGTAAGCGTCCGAGATCTCGTGGCTGCTCAATGGCGTGCCGCAGCGCGCGCAGTAGGGCACGATCTTGTAGTCCTGGAACAGCAGGCCCTTGTCCCAGTACTGCTTGAGGATCCACCACACGCTCTGGATGTACTCGTTCCTGAAGGTGACGTACGCATCCTCAAGCGACACCCAGAACCCCATGCGCTCGGTGAGCTTCTCCCAGTCCTCGACGTAACGCAGGACGCTGTCGCGGCACTTGCGGTTGAACTCCGCGATGCCGTACTGCTCGATGTCCTTCTTGCTGTTCAGGCCGAGTTCCTTCTCGACCTCGATCTCGACGGGCAGGCCGTGCGTATCCCAGCCGCCCTTGCGCAGCACAAACGCGCCGTTCATGGTGTGAAAGCGCGGGAACAGGTCTTTGAAGGCGCGCGACAGCACGTGATGGATGCCGGGCCGTCCATTGGCGGTGGGCGGACCCTCGTAAAACACGTAGTTCGGCCCACCAGCGCGCTCTGACATGGTGCGCTGGAAGACGTTCGCCGCGCGCCAGAACTCCAGCTGCTCGTTTTCGAGCGCCTGGATGTTGACGCGGGCGGACACGGGATTGAATTTCATGGATCGACCTCTCTCACACTCGGTTTACTCCGGGGCCACCCGGAGCGCATAGACAGACGACCGGGCGCGTCACGACGCGCCCCTACACCTTTCGGCGCTGTAGGGGCGGCTCGCGAGCCGCCCGCGAGGGCTGACACGGATCGCATCGCCCGGACCTTCAGGTCCGGGCTGAAGCTACGAAGCCCTGGCGGGCTGGAAAACAGCCTTCCGCCTTCAGCCCGAAGGGCTTTGTAGCTTCAGCCCCGTGCTTCAGCGCGGGGCGCACCCCCTCGATCCCCTACACCTTTCGGCGCGCCCGTCCTAATTCGCCACCTCGCGCGTGATGCGGAAGCGCGTCACGTCCGGGGCAGGGTAGCCGCCGCCGACGCGCACCGTCCACGTCACGCGGAAGAACGGGCCGATGGACTCGGTGGCCTGGCACACGCCGACCAGGAACGAGCCGCCGTCGCGCGGGCGCGTGCCGAACGTGGCGCTCGGACAGCGCGCTTCCGGATCGTACTCGCAGCCGCCGATGCGGTCCTCGTAGTAGGCCAGCACGTCGCAGGGCGGCGCAGACACGCCGTACACCCACTCGTCGCGGCCCGGCCCCTGGTTTTCCCGGGGCATGATCAGCGTCGTCTCGCCCGGCGGCAGGGGCGGCTCCGGCGGGAAGACCAGCGCGCTCAGCACCGGGCAGATGCGCGTCCCCACCAGCACCGCCAGCGCAAAAACGCCCACCAGCGCCAGCAGCGGCAGCCAGACCGGGACGCCGCGCGCTTGTTGTTGCTCCGGCTGTTGCTCCGGCTGTTGCTCCGGCGGTGGGACCGGCGCGTCGTCCGTCATCGATCAGTTTCCGCCCCAACGCCGCTCGATGCGGATGCTCGCTCCGCCCTCGATGGCATCGATGGTAATGAGCATGTCGTGCACGATCTCATCCTGCGAGTTGTCCACGACGCATTTCGCGGCATCCAGCCCGGTCTGCTCGTCCTGCATCAGGCGGCAGCCGCGGCTGTCCTCAGCGCCCAGGCGCGCCGCGTAGAACTCGTACACCTCGCGCACACTCGACGCCGTCTGGAACGTGCGGTCATCGGAGTTGGGCGTCTGGCCCTGCTGCACGATCTGCGCGCCGGGGTAGACCTCGACCTCGATCGGGCCGCTGCGCGACGAGCGCATCAGCTGGAAGGCGAGCACGACGAGCGCCACGCAGGCCACGATCAGGATCAGGCCCAGGACGGCCAGCCGGATAATGGGACGCCGTGCCCCGGCGGGCGGCACACTGGCCGCATCCGGGGAAGGCGTTTGCACCTGCCCTTCTTCGACTTCGCGATGGTCTATCGTGGTCATCGACGTATCCTCTCTGGTCAAACGGCCCTCGCCCCGACGTATGCATGTCGCTGGCGTAGCGGCGGACAACGCACGCATTGTCCCTGCGTCAAGCGCTGTAGGGACGAGGCCTGCCTCGTCCGCTTCTAACCTGACCCGTTGCTCTGCGCATGGACTGGCCCTGCATCGTCAGGCAGACGCAGCGCGTCGAGTGTGGCGCTGCCTTCGGCCAAACCCTGCGCCAGTTCCACATCCTCGGCCAGCACATCCCGCAATATGGCGGCTTCCGGGTTCTCAAAGATGATACGCCACTCGCGCAGGCCGGCTTTTTCGTGCGTCAGGTCCTCAATATGCCGCGCCGCCGTGTCCCGGTCGCCGGCCCGCATAGCCGCCCGCGCCAGCCACAGGTGCGCCAGCATCCGGTGGCGGCTGTCCGGGATGCCGGTCTTGAACGCCAGCTTCAGATGCTCGACAGCCTCGCCCAAACCGAGCCGGTCCTCGATCATGCCCAGGTTGTAAGCCGGGACCCACTCGTTCGGCTCGCGCTCCAACGCCTGACGGGCATAAGGCAGCGCCTTATCGTACTCGCCAGACTGCAAAAAGACCTCGGCCAGCCCGTTGTAGCCCACGCCGGAGTCGGGCGTCAGGGCGACGACGCGCTCATAGTCCGCCTGCGCCTTCTTCACCTTGCCGGAGAGCCGGAACAATTCCGCGCGAAACCGGTGATGCTCGGCGCGGTCCGGCTCGTTGCGGATCAGGTCGCTCATCACGGCGATGGCCTCGTCGTACTGGGCCTTGCGCATGTGGCGGATGGCCTTCTGGTATTCCTGCCGCACGGCGGAGCGCAGCGTGATCGAGGCGATGACCAGCCAGCCCAGCGCCAGCAAAATGGCCAGGATGGCGAGCGCCGGCACGAGCAGGCCGATGACCACAATCGCCACCGCCGGGCCGACCAGCATCAACAACTGGCGGCGATCCGGGCCGTCGAAGCGCGTCACGATGATCGCCACGGCCCCGACCAGGAAGGCGATGGCCAAAAACGACTGCACCGGCGTGACCCACGGCTCCGGCGGCTGCACGGCGTTCAGCATCAGGCTGATCAAGCCGGTCGTCGCGAGCAAGAAAAACAGGAATCGCGAGCGGCCCGGCCCCAGCCAGGTCACAAAGCGCCGGATCGACGCGCCGAGCGAGTTGAACATCACCTCACCCCCGGACCACGAAACGAGAGAGGTAAACTGCGGACAACGCAGGCGTTGTCCCTACGGCGGTCGGTGTAGGGACGAGGCCTGCCTCGTCCGCGCTGCCGCCTTTCGATACGCCGGCAACACACGGACAACGCCGGCGTTGTCCCTACGGCGGTCGGTGTAGGGATGAGGTCTGCCTCGTCCGCGCCGCCGCCTTCCGATACGCGGACAACACACGGACAACGCAGGCGTTGTCCCTACGGCGGACGGTGTAGGGACGAGGCCTGCCTCGTCCGCGCTGCCGCCTTCCGATAC
>JADZBY010000404.1 GCA_020851855.1 Anaerolineae bacterium | reverse complement strand
GGTGGAATATCCGGCTGGTGGTCATCGAAAAAGATAGCCCACTCGCCGCGCTCTTGCGGCAGGACCCCGGCTGGCGCGAAACGCACACGGACCGCATGGCCGCGGTCTTCGAGAGGGCGGCGTGAGCAAGAGGAACACCCCTCACTCCCCCGGCCCCTCTCTCCCTCAGAGCGAGACGGGAGAAGACCGGGGAAAACGCCGCGCCGCATCTGGCGCTCCGCACGAGTCGGGAGCCTATGTGTGGAGTGATTCTTCTGTCGGGCACGAATCTCAGCCCCTCGCCATGAGGGAGAGGGGTAGGGGCGAGGGTTCATTCCCCGACTTCCGCCTGCTGGTGTACCTATTCGTGGGGCTGCGCCTGATATTGCTGCTGGCGCACCCGCCCACGCTGATCCAGACCGGCGGCGCACTGGTCGAGCGTGGCCTGACCGAGTATGGCGACTTCCTGTATCACTTCGGCGTCGCGGACACCAGCCGGATCGGGCTGCTGCCGTACCGCGATTTCTGGTACGAGTACCCGCCGCTCATCCCGCTGCTGTCGGGCGCGGTCTACGGGCTGTCTCGCGGGGATTTTGCCGCGTACGCCAGCCTTCTGGCGCTGATCCTGACCGGCTTCGACGTGGGCAATCTCGCCCTGGTGCGGCATATCGGAGCGCGGCTGCGTGGTCCCGCCGCCGGTGATGTGGCCGCGTGGCTGTACGGGCTGATGGCCGCGCCGCTCGTGCTCGCCTTCTGGAACTTCGAGGCGCTGGTCGCGTTCTGGGCGCTGCTGAGCCTGGCGTTCATGCTGGACGGGCGCGACAAGGCGGCGGGCGTGGCCATCGGGCTGGGCGCGCTCAGCAAACTCGTGCCGCTGGTCCTGTTGGGCGTCGTGTGGCGGTTCAAAACGCCGCGCGCCGCCCTGCAGACATCCGCGGTCGCGCTGATTCTCACCGCCGCCGGGCTGGCTGGTGTGGTCGCCTTTGGCCCACGTTACGCCCTGCCGTCGCTCAGCGCGCAATGGAACAAGGCATCCTTCCAAACCGTCTGGGCGCTCATCGACGGCAACACCATCACCGGCGCATTCGGCCCGGACCGGCGCGATCCGCGCGCTGCCGCCGAAATGCGCGGCAATCCGCCCGCCGTGCCGCCGCTGTTGCGCACGGTCGCCTTCGCCGGGCTGGGAATCGCCACATTCGCCTTGACCAGGCGGCGGGACGAGGCCGGGATGGTCCGGTTCGCCGCGTTGACCATCGTGATCGTGTACCTGTGGTCGGCGGGTTGGAGCACTCAATGGCAAGCGCTGCTCGTTCCGCTCTTGCTGCTCACGCTGCCGGTGCGTACGGGCGCGCTGGCCGCATTGGCGCTGGCGGTGGTCAGCGTTGCCGAGTACCCGCTCCTCTATGCCCGCGCCGCCGGGCCGGATGGCGCGCTGCGACCGGAAGCCGCGCCGCTGCTGGCCCTCACCGTGCTGGCGCGCACGGCGATCCTCGCCGGTTGGGGAGCCGCCCTGTTCCATGCGCTGCGCCGTGAGGCTGATGCATGACGCTTTTCCGCCCCCGCGACATGCTGTTCATCGGCCTGATCGGGCTGGCGGTGGGCCTGTGGATGGCCTCGCGCATCACCGCGCCGGGCTATACGGACGCCTACTACTACTTCAACGCCGGCCAGCGCCTGGTCGCCGGCCACGGCCTGACCGACGCCGCGCTGTGGACGTACCTGGGCAACCCGCAATCCTTGCCCGCGCCCAGCCACCTGTACTGGATGCCGCTCACATCGCTCATCGCGGCGGCGGGCATGGCGCTGGGCGGCCCGACCTTCGACGCGGCGCAGGTTCCATTTGCCCTGCTCTACGCGCTCCTGGGCGTCATCGGCTATGCCACGGGCGCGCTGCTGGGCAAAACGCGGCGTGTGGCGTGGCTGGCCGGGCTGATCACGCTCTTCAGCGGCTTCTTCATGCCCTACTGGACCACGACGGCCACCTTCGCGCCGTTTGGCGTGGTTGGATCGCTGTGTTTGCTGGCGATAGGCGTCGGGCGGCGCACGGGCGACTGGCGAGCGTTCGCGGCAGCGGGCGCGCTGGCCGGGCTGGCGCACCTGACCCGCGCCGATGGGTTGCTGTTCGTGGCAGTGATGGGCGCGGCGGCGGTGTGGCCGGGAAGACCACCCTCACCCCTGGCCCCTCTCCCCCGAACCACCCCAGAGGGGACCCCGGTTCGCGGGAGAGGGGAACCACAGGGCGGATCGCGGCGTGGTCAGACTCCCCCTCTCTACGGTACGCCGTGGAGAGGGGGCCGGGGGGTGAGGCGCTTCACACTCGGCCTGTTCGCGTACCTGCTGGTCATGGCCCCCTGGTTCGTCCGCAACCTGGGCCAGACCGGCGCGCTGCTCCCGGCGGGCGGCCTGGACACGGCCTGGATGCGCACTTACGACGAGATCGCGAATTACCCGCCCGGCGTCTCGTTCCAGAGCTTTCTCGATTGGGGCGTCGAGAATATCCTTCGCTCGCGCTGGGATGCCCTTGTCCAGAACCTTCAGCGTTTCGTGGCCGAACAGGGGTTGATCGTGCTCGCGCCGCTCCTGCTGATCGGGCTGTGGCGGCGGCGCTTCGATCCGCTCCTCGGCGGCGTGGGGCTGTACGCGCTCGGCCTGCATCTGCTCATGACGCTCGTCTTTGCGCTGCCCGGTCCGCGCGGCGGGTTGTTTCATTCGGCGGCGGCGCTCGTGCCGTTCTGGGCGGCGCTGGGCGTGCTCGGCCTGGACGACGTGATCGGCGCACTGGCCCGCCTTCGCCGCTGGAAAGTCGCCCAGGCGCGGGCGTTTTTCGGCGGCGCGCTGTTGTGTTGGGCAGTCTTCCTCTCGCTGTGGACCTTCGGCGGCAAGAGCGTCGAATGGTCGAGCGCCGGGCAGCATTTCGCGGCGCTGGACCTTCCGCCCGATGCAGTGGCCGCCAGCAACGACCCGCCCGCGCTGTACTACTTTCGCGGCGCGCCGGGCGTGGTGCTGCCCAACGCCCCGCCGGAGCGCCTGCTCGACCTGGCGGCGCGCTACGGGGTAAACTACGTCATCGTGGACGCCAATCGCACGCCGCCGCTGAACGATCTTTGGGAAGGCCAGGACGCGCCGCCTTTCCTGCAACTCGTCTACTCAGACGAGTCCTTTCGCGTGTACCGGATAGAACCCTCACCCCCTGCCCCTCTCCCTGATGGAGAGGGGAGCGAAGACGGCGCCTCGCCGGGCAAATCCCCCTCTCTACGGTACTCCGTGGAGAGAGGGGCAGGGGGTGAGGGCCAATGACGCGCCGCGACGGGCTGATTGTGCTGGTCGCCGCGCTGGCGACGGTCGCCTACGTGGCGACGGCGGCGTCTGCGGCGGGCGAGCCGGGCTTCCCGCTCGATGACTCGTGGATTCACCAGACCTACGCCCGCAATCTGGCGCAAACCGGGCAGTGGGCGTTCATCCCTGGCGCGCCGAGCGCCGGATCGACCTCGCCGCTGTACACCGCCCTGCTCGCCGCCGGGTACGCGCTGAAGGTCCCGTACATGGCCTGGGCAACGCTGCTCGGCGCGGCGGCGCTGGCGCTGTGCGGGCTGGTCGGCGCGCGCATCGCGGAGCGTACCTTTCCCGAACAGCGCGAAATCGGCCTGTGGACCGGGCTGGCGCTGGTCACGGCGTGGCATCTCGCCTGGGCGGCGGCGTCCGGCATGGAGACGATGCTCTTTGGCGCGCTGACGCTCGTCGTGATTCTTCTGGCGCTGCGTGAGCCGAGCGCCGACGCCATCCCGGCGCGCCGCTTCAG
>JADZBY010000403.1 GCA_020851855.1 Anaerolineae bacterium | reverse complement strand
TGACGCCCGATAGCCAGTACGTGCTGCTGCAAAGCGGCGACATCGACCTGCTCATGGGCCAGCAAACCATCGCCCGCGATGCGCCCGATTTCCTCGACTTCAGCGCGCCGTATTTCGTGGGCAAACAAGTGGCGCTGGCCATGGCCAACAACCCAGTGAACAGCATCTTCGAGCTGGGCGGCCAGAATGTCGGCGTGGTCATCGGCAGTCCGGGCGAGGCGGCGTTCACGCGCTGGGCCGCCGCGAACGGCATGGCCGCCAACGTCGTGCTGCTGGTCATGCTCGACGACGGTTTCCGCGCACTGGGCGAAGGGCAGATCACGGCGCTGGTGGGCGACCGCTGGGAGCTTGACCGGCGCGTTCGCGGCTCCATCGAGGGCGTAAAACTGCTGGCGGGCGGCTCGAACGAGCCGGTGGGCGCGTTCAGCACGGAGCCGTACGGCATCGCCATGCTGCGCTATGACGACAATCTCCGCACGCTGGTGGACCGCACCCTTCAGCGCCTCGTCGCCAGCGAGCGGTTCGGCCCGATCTATGACCTGTGGTTCCCGGAAGGGCTGATGCCGGCCAGCGAGCGTGTCTATCCGCGCGTGTGGGCGGACATCGACGCCGATACGCGCACGCTGGCCGATTTCCCGGTGGATGTGGTGCGCCCGGCCAGCCCGGTGACGCCGCGCATCCAGGCCGGCGAAGCGCTCAAGGTGGCCGGGCTGGGCCTGCCGCCCGGTCCGGACGGCCAGCCGACCATCTTGGAGCGTTTCAACACGGCGCTGGTCAACGAGATGGCGCGGCGCTGGGGCGTGACCGTCGTGGCGCTGCCGGCGGGCACGGTCACCACCGAGGACATGCTGGCCAGCGGCGCGGCAGACATCGCCGTCGGGCTGGAGCCGCGCTGGTCCACGGTAGACCGCATCGACTACGCGGGCGTCTATGCCGAGCGCGGCTACCGGATGATGGTCCGCGTGGGCAGCAACATCGAGAGCTTCGGCGGGCTGCGCATCGGCGGGCGGCGCACCATCGCCACCTTTGCCGACGAGCCGGAAGCCTTTGACGAGGCGCGGCGGCTGGCCGTGAGCGTCGGACTGCCCGAAGCGACCATCCAGAATGTCGTGGTGCGCAGCGGCGACGAGGCGCTTGAGGCGGTGTTTGAGACGCAGTCGGCGCGCGTGCTGTTCGGAGATGCGCTGCGTGTGGTCCCGCTGGCCGCCGCCAACCCGGAGCGCGTACAACTGACGCCCACGCTGTACGGGCGGCGTCCGCTGGCCTTTGGCGTGCCGCGCAACGATGTCGAGTTCCGGCGGCTGGTCGAGACGACATTGCAGGACATGGCGCGCGACGGCGCATACCAGCGGCTATGGGCCGAGAACTGGAACCTGGGCGATCCGCTGCCCGTGATCGTGTGGCCGGGCGAGTGAGCGCCTTAAGCCGGGCAACCGCTTGAAAACATCCTCACCCCCGGTCCCTCTCCATGTCCGCCATCCCAAAGGGCGCCCCGGCGGCCCGGAGAGGGGAAATCGGCGGCCTGGCTGGCGCGCGGTTTCCCCCTCTCTACGCGGTACTCCGCGTGGAGAGGGGGCAGGGGGTGAGGCGCTTTCCCTGGCATATTAAGGCGCCGTTCGGATCACCGCCCGGCGCGTGTGTTAGAATGACGGGCGACGAGAACCAGAGCAAAGGAAGCCACATCGCTTATGGCTCACGTATTGGTCAGCAATGACGACGGTATCTTCGCGCCGGGGCTGCTCGCGCTGGCCACCACCATGCGCGAATTTGGGCGGGTGACCGTCATCGGACCCGAAGAGAACCAGAGCGCCAACGGCCACCGCAAGACGCTCACCAAGCCGCTGCGCGTGACGCCGGTCAAGCTTGCCGAGGGGATCGACGCCTACTCCACGGATGGCGCGCCTGCCGACTGCATCGCCGTGGCGCTGCTCGGCCTGATCAGCACGCCGGTCGACCTGGTCGTGTCCGGCATCAATCGGGGCGCGAATCTGGGGCAGGACCTGACCTATAGCGGCACGGTGGCGGCGGCCTTCGAGGGCACGATCCACCGCAAGCCGTCCATCGCCTTTTCGCTGGACAACCGCGCGCACGACGCCGACTACACGGCAGCGGCGGCGGTGGCGCGGCGCATCGCCAGCGAAGTGCTACAGCGCAGCCTGCCGCCCATGACCCTTCTGAGCGTGAACGTGCCGCGTCTGGCGTTGGAGCAGATCAAGGGCGTCCAGATCACGCGGCAGGGCACGCGCGTGTACCACGACGAACTGGTCGCCCGGCTCGACCCAGAAGGCCGCCCGTATTACTGGATCGGCGGCGAGGCCCCGACGGGCGACATCAACCTGGAAGGCTCCGACATCTGGGCGGTGCACAACGGCTTTGTGTCGGTCACGCCCATCATCCTGGACATGACGGCGCACAGCCTGATTCCGCAGCTCCAGGCCTGGGAGATGGCGCTCTAACAGGCGGCGTGAATGGCCAACCGCAGACTCCCAACACTGACGCAGGTTCACGCCCAAGCTCCGGCTCCGAACCCGGCCAAAGCGCCGCCCGCCGAAGGGCCGGCGCGCACCGACCGGCCCACCCGGCGTGTGCTGGTGGCGGGCGCGGCGGGCAGCCTGGGCCATCGTGTGGTGCGCGCCCTGCTCGAAGGCGGCGCACAGGTCACGGCGCTGGTCGCGCCGGGCGACGAGGAACGGCTTCACACGCTGCGTGG
>JADZBY010000402.1 GCA_020851855.1 Anaerolineae bacterium | reverse complement strand
GGCTTGATCTGGCTGATCGGGTGCACGTTGTCGGGCGAATACGGGCAGGCGACCTGCGGCTCCATGTCCGACAGGTCAAATTCGTGCACAGAATAGTACGTCGCGTCGTCGTCGGCGTAGAACGGCGTGTAGGGCCGCGTGGCGCGGGCGTCGACGTACTCGCGCGTCACCTCGTCAAAGGGCATGAAGCCGCATTTGCCGCCCGCTTCAATGACCATATTTGTCATGGTCAGGCGCTCGGACATGGGCAAGCTGTGAATGGCCGGCCCGGTGAACTCCATGGAGCGGTACAGCGCGCCCTCGACGCTGATCTCCCCGATGGTGCGCAGGATCATGTCCTTGCCGTAGACGTAGGGCTGGCGCTCGCCGTGGTAGACGAACTTCATCGTCTCCGGGACTTTGAGCCATGTCTTGCCGGTGGCCATGGCGAAGGCGATATCGGTCGATCCCATGCCGGTGGCAAACGCGCCCACCGCGCCATAGGTACAGGTGTGGCTGTCGCCGCCGACGACGAGATCGCCGGGCAATACCAGGCCGCGCTCTGGCAGCACGACGTGCTCGATGCCGGCCCGCCCGACCTGGAAACGGTGATCGAGCGCCTGCTCTTCCGCGAACTTGGTCAGGACGCGCGTCTGCTGGGCGCTCTGGATGTCCTTGTTGGGCGCAAAATGGCTCGGCACGAGCATGATGCTGTCCCGGTTGTACACCTCGCCCACGCCGATGGCGTTGAAGGCTTCGATGGCGATGGGCGCGGTCACGTCGTTGGCCATCACCACGGTGGTGTGCACCGTCACCAGGTCCCCGGCGGATACGCCGTCCGGGCCAACGTCCTCAGCGTGCGCCGCGATGATTTTCTCGGCGAGTGTCTTTCCCATGATCTGCTCCGATAGACTGTGTTGAACGATTCCAGTACCCTCACCCCCGACCCCTCTCCTTCAGGGAGAGGGGAGATCGTGGGATGCTGCTGCTGCGCGCGCGTCACGACGCGCCCATACACAGGACGACTGTGGCGCAACTCGCACCCGGCGATGCTACGGGCGCGTCGCGACGCGCCCCTACACAGGACGACTGTGGCGCAACTCGCAGCCAGTGTAGGGGCGGGTCGCGCGCCGCCCGCTCTCCACTCTCTCACGCCGGTTCGCCCGTCGCGCTGCTCACCTTGATCGCGGCGGCTTCGCCTTCCGGCGGGTGACCCTTGTAGCCCGTATAGGCCAGCACCCGGTTCAGGGCGCTCAGATAAGCCTTTGCGGCGGCGACGACGATATCCGTGTCCGCGCCGTGGCCGCCAAAGGTGCGTTTGCCGTTTTCCTCGCGCCGGATGCGCACCGTCACCTCGCCCAGGGCGTCGATGCCCTCGGTGATGGCCGCGATGCGGAACTCGACGAGCGTCGCCTTGGCCTTGACGATGTGATCGATGGCCTGGTACACCGCGTCAATCGGCCCTGTGCCAATCGCCGCCTTGACGTGCTCCACACCATCCGGGCCGCGCAGCTTGAGCGTGGCGGTGGGCATGCCGGGCTGGCCGCACGTCACCTGGATGCCGGTCAGCGCAAAAAGCTCTTCCGGGCCGTAGAACTCATCGGCGATCAGCGCTTCGATGTCCGCGTCGGTGACCACCTTCTTCTTGTCGGCCAGCTCCTTGAAGCGCTTGAAGGCCTGTACCAGCTCGTCGTTGTTCAGCTCGTAGCCCAGCTCTTCCAGCCGGACCCGGAAGGCGTGTTTGCCGCTGTGTTTGCCCAGGACCAGGTTGCTCTGCGACAGGCCGACCGTCTCCGGCGTCATGATCTCGTAGGTCGAGTGGTGCTTCAACATGCCGTCCTGGTGAATGCCGGCCTCGTGGCTGAAGGCATTTGCCCCGACGATGGCTTTGTTGGGCTGGACGTGCATCCCGGTGTAGTTGCTGACCATGCGGCTGGTGCGCGTGATCTGCGTCGAGTCGATGCGCGTGGTCAGGCCGAAGACCTGCGGGCGCGTCTGCAGGGCCATCACGATTTCTTCGAGCGAGGCATTGCCCGCACGCTCGCCAATGCCGTTGATGGTGCACTCCGCCTGCCGCGCGCCGGCCACCAGCCCGGCCAGCGAGTTGGCGACGGCCATGCCCAGGTCATCGTGGCAGTGCACGGACCAGATCACGTCCTTGCCGCCGGGTGTCTCGTGGATCAGGCGCGTCATGAGCGCCCCGTATTCGCCCGGCGTGATGTATCCGACGGTGTCGGGGATATTCAAGGTGGTCGCCCCGGCCTCGATGGCCACGCCCAACACCTCGACCAGGAATGCCGGGTCGGAGCGGCAGGCGTCTTCGGGCGAAAATTCCACGTCCGCGCACAGCGAGCGGGCATAACCCACCATCTCGCGCACGCGCTCCACAACCTGAGCGCGCGTCATGCGCAGTTTGTGTTCCATATGGATGTCGGACGTGGCCAGAAAGGTATGGATGCGCGGCTTGGCAGCGCCACTGATGGCTTCCCAGCACTTGTCGATGTCGCCCTTTGCCGCGCGCGCCAGCCCGCAGATCACCGGGCCATCGGGCGCGCCGACTTCCAGCGCGATCCGGCGCACGCCTTCCAGGTCGTCGGGCGACGCCGCCGGGAAACCGGCCTCGATGATGTCCACGCCCAGGCGGGCCAGTTGCCGGGCGATGTCGATTTTCTCGGCGCTGGTCAGGCTCGCGCCGGGTGATTGTTCACCGTCGCGCAGGGTGGTGTCGAAAATCCGGACCTGGTTGTTGGGAGATACCCCAGATACCCCACTCTCGTCCATGTCTGCTCGATCCTTTCGTCAGAGCCAGCGTGTTCCGTCCGTCGCTTCAGGTTCAGGCGTCGAAGGTCATCCAGATCAGCCAGGCCATCAAGGCCATCGTCGGCCATGTACACCACCCCCTTTCAAGGGAGATACGGCCCTCACCCCTGTCCCCTCTCTACGCTGTACCCAGCGTGGAGAGGGGGACTGGTGCATCCAACCGCGCGGTTCCCCCTCTCCACCGTAATCGGTGTAGAGGGGGTCAGGGGGTGAGGCCCTTACCAATCTTCCGGGACCTGGCGCGGCTTCAGGAAGGGCATCAGCGCCCGCAAATCCTTGCCCACCTTCTCGATCAGGTGGTTGCGCTCGGTCTTGCGCTGGTCATTGAACCACGGACGCCCGGCTTTGTTCTCGGCCAGCCACTTCTGGGCGTACTTTTCCGTGCGGATTTCTTCGAGCATGGTCTTCATCTCACCCTTCGTCTCTTCGGTGATGATGCGCTCGCCGCCCGTGTAGCCGCCGTGCTCTGCCGTGTCCGAGACGGAGTACCACATGTAGCTCATGCCGCCCTCGTAGATCAGGTCCACGATGAGCTTCAGCTCGTGCAGACACTCGAAATAGGCCACTTCGGGCTGGTAGCCGGCCTTGACCAGCGTCTCGAAGCCCGCCTTGATCAGCGCCGTCACGCCGCCGCACAGCACCACCTGCTCGCCGAAGAGGTCGGTTTCCGTCTCTTCGGCAAACGTCGTCTCGATGACGCCGGCGCGGGTGCAGCCGAGCGCCCTGGCATAGGCAAGCGCCAGGGCTTTGGCATGGCCGCTGGCATCCTTTTCCACGGCGACCAGGGCCGGCGTGCCCGCGCCTTCTTTGTACAGCTCACGCACGCGGTGGCCGGGCGCTTTGGGCGCGACCATGCTCACGTCGACGCCGTCCGGCGGCTGAATCTGCCGGAAGCGGATGTTGAAACCGTGCGCGAACATCAGCGTATCGCCCGGCTTCAGGTTCGGCCCGACGCTCTCGGCGTAGACCTGCGCCTGGAGCGTGTCCGGGATGAGCATCATCACCACCTGCGCCGTTTTCGTCGCGTCCGCCACGGACAGGACCTGCAGGCCGTCCGCCTCGGCTTTGGCGCGCGATTTGCTGCCCTCGTGCAGACCGACCACCACGTTCACGCCGCTATCATGCAGGTTCAGGGCGTGCGCGTGCCCCTGGCTGCCATAGCCGATGATGGCCACCGTCTTGCCTTCCAGGTATTTCAGGTCGGCGTCGTTGTCATAGTACAGTTTTGCCACGCGAAGACTCCTCGTTTGTGTTCGGATCGCGGCGGACAACGCAGGCGTTGTCCCTACGAAAGCCGTTCATGTAGGGACAAGGCCTGCCTTGTCCGCCCCGTTTACCTCGTTGTCCCGTTTACCTCGTTATCCCGTTTGCCCTGTCGCTTCTTTCCCTTTATCTCCCCTCTCTACCGTACTCGGTGGAGAGGGGCCGGGGGTGAGGGCCTAAAACACCGTCGCGCGCTTGCCGTTGCCGTTGGGACCCATCGCCGGGCGCACCGCATCCAGCGCGAGCACCTGCCTGCCGCGCGTCATGGACACCACGCCCGTCCGCACCATTTCCAGGATGCCCAGCGGGCGCAGCATCTCGACCATGCTGTCGATCTTGTCCTCTTCGCCCGTGACCTCGACGGTCATCGTCTCCGGGCCGGTGTCCACGATGTGCGCGCGGTAGATGTTGCACAGTTGCACGATCTCGCCGCGCGTCTGGCTGTCCGCCTGGACCTTGATCAGGGCCAGGTCGCGGCTGACGCTCGCGCCTTCGGTCACGTCCTGCACGGAGATCACGTCCACCAGCTTCAAGAGTTGCTTGGCGACCTGCTCCGCGCCCGCGTCGACGACGATGGTCATGCGCGACGTGGCGGGCGTCTCGGTGCGGCCCACCGTCAGGCTGTCGATGTTGAAATTACGGCGGCGAAAGAGGCTTGCCACCCGGTTCAACACGCCGGGTTTGTTCTCGACAAGCGCCACCAGGATACGTTTGCTTTGCATTGCCCCACTCTTCCTGTTCGAACTGGCCTAGACGTCGTTCGGCGCGGGCGTCGGACGGCGAATCATGTTGTGCAGGTCCGCCCCGGCAGGAACCATCGGGTACACGATGTCGTGTTTTTCGACCACGAACTCCAGCAGCACCGGGCCATCGTCCACGCCCGACGCCCATTCGACCGCGCTCGCGATCTCGTCACGGTGCTTGATGCGGCGCGCCAGCATCCCGTAGGCGTCGGCCAGCTTCATCAGGTCGGGCATGATCATCGGCGTGGCGTTGTAGCGCTCTTCGTAGAAGAACTCCTGCCACTGGCGCACCATGCCCAGGTAGCCGTTGTTGATGACCGCGATCTTGATCGGCACGCGCTCCTGAACCGCCGTGGCCAGCTCGGCCATCGTCATCTGGAAGCCGCCGTCGCCCACGATGGCCCACACGTCGGTGCTCTTCAGGCCCATCGCCGCGCCGATGGCCGCCGGCATCCCGAAGCCCATCGTGCCCAGGCCGCCGGACGTGATCAGGCTGCGCGGGCGCTCGTGCAGGAAGTACTGCGCTTCCCACATCTGGTGCTGGCCCACGTCCGTCACCACGATGGCCTTGTTGCCGAGCGCCTTGTACATATCGTGAATGGCGTGCGCCGCCAGCAACCGTTCACCCACGTCCTGGTGCACGATGTCGCGCTCGTCGGCGTCTTCCATCCAGTCGCGGATCTGCGCCCACCAGGCTTTGTGCTCCACCGGCCTGACGGCGGGTAGCAGCTGGCCGAGCACGGTGCGCAGGTCGCCCACAATCGGCACGTCGGCGCGCACGTTCTTGTGAATCTCCGAGGCGTCGATGTCAACGTGAATCTTCTTCGCGTTTGGCGCGTAGGTCTTCAGGTTGCCCGTGACGCGGTCGTCAAAGCGCATCCCGAAAGCGAGCAGCAGGTCGGCGTTCTGGATGGCCAGATTGGCGTGCCCTGTGCCGTGCATGCCCATCATGCCCAGCGAGAGCGGGTGGTTTTCGGGGATGCCGCCCTTGCCCAGCAGCGTCAGAGCGATGGGCGTCTGGGTGCGCTCGGCCAGTTCCAACAGCTCGCGTGTGGCCCCGGACATGATCACGCCGTGCCCGGCCAGGATCACGGGCCGCTCGGCGCTGTGGATCAGGGCCGCCGCCGCATCCAGCAACTCTGGCGCGGCGGGCCGCGGCGCGTGATAACCGGGCAGCACCGGGTCATCTTCGGGGTACACGAACTCGCACGAGGCGTTTTGCACGTCCTTCGGGATGTCCACGAGGACCGGGCCGGGCCGTCCGGTGCGGGCGATGAAGAACGCCTCGCGCAGGATATAGGCAAGGTCCTCAACGCGGTAGACCAGGTAGTTGTGTTTGGTGACGGGCAGCGTGACGCCGGTCACGTCCGCTTCCTGGAAGGCATCCGTGCCAAGCTGGTGCGTGGGGACCTGCCCGGTGATGCACACGATGGGCGACGAGTCCATCATCGCCGTGGCGATGGCGGTGACCATGTTCGTCGCGCCGGGGCCGCTGGTGGCCATCGCCACGCCCACTTTGCCCGTGGCGCGGGCGTATCCGTCGGCCATGTGCGTGCCGCCCTGCTCGTGCCGGACCAGCACATGCTTGATCTGCGGGTATTTGCTCAACGCATCATAGGTAGGGAGAATCGCGCCGCCGGGATAGCCGTAGACAACGTCCACGCCCTCGCGGATCAGGCATTCCCAGACAATCTCTGCGCCCTTGAGTTTCACTGCTGGCTCCTTGTCTCTCCTCGCCGTTGTTACAGAGTACTACCCTCACGCCCCCGACCCCTCTCTGCCTCAAGGCGAGAGAGGAGCAAGAAAACACAGGGCTTTCTCTCCCCTCGCCATGAGGGAGAGGGGTCGGGGGTGAGGGTTTACCGCCCGTCGAAGCTGCGCGCCACGCCGACGCTGGCGTGTGGCACGCGCACCGGCGTCATCCACCGGAAGGTATCGGGCAGTTGCCCGCTGGTGATGCCAAAGAAACGCTCCTGCAAACGCTGCGTGATCGGCCCGCGCGTCCCCTCGCCGACCGGCGTGCGGTCCACGGAGCGCACCGGCGTGATCTCCGCCGCCGTGCCGGTCATGAACATCTCGTCGGCCACGTACAGCATCTCGCGCGAGATCAGTTGCTCCTTGACTTCGATGCCCATGTCCGCCGCCATCTGCATGACGCAGCGCCGCGTGATGCCGCCCAGGATGGAATTGGCCAGCGGCGGCGTGTAGATCACACCGTCCATGACGATGAAGATGTTCTCGCCGGAGCCTTCGCTGACGTAGCCCTGCACGTCGAGCACGATGCCCTCGCTGAAGCCGTTGTCGACAGCTTCCATGACCACAAACTGGCTGTTCACGTACTGGCCGCCGATCTTGGCGAAGGCGGGCAGCGTGTCCGGGGCCATGCGCCGCCACGAGCTGACCATCACGTCGACGCCGTTCTCAATCGCCTCGCTGCCCAGGTATCGGCCCCATTCCATGGTCAGAATGACCACCTCGACCGGGCACTTGCGCGGGTTGACGCCCAGCGCTTCGCTGCCGCGGAAGGCGAGGGGCCGGATGTAGCAGCTTTCGTGCCCGTTGCGCTCCACGAGTTCGAGCACGACGGCCTGTAGCTCTTGCGGGGAATAGGGCAGCGGCATGCGCGCGATCTTGCACGAATTGGCCATACGCTGCATGTGCTCCGGCAGGCACAACACGGCAGGCCCGCCCGGCGTGGCGTAGGCGCGCACGCCCTCGAACACGCTGGAGCCGTAGTGCAGGGCGTGCGCGGTGACATGTACCGTCGCCTCGTCCCAGCCGACCCACTTCCCGTTGTGCCAGATATACGGCGTCTTCACGAATGGCATGGTTCTCTCCTGATGATCCTGTCTACCCTCGCCCCCGGCCCCTCTCCATCAAGGAGAGGGAAGACAATGCAGCATGCATTCATCCTCTCTCTCCCTCTGGGCGAGAGGGGTTGGGGGAGTGAGGGTTTAATCCACGAACACCGCGCCGGTGCTGGCGCTGGACACCAGCCGCGCATAACGCTTCAGCCAGCGGCCCGGAATGTCAGGCTGGTAATCGGGCAGCGCATCCAGGCGGCGCTGCACGTCGGCCTGGTCCACGCACAGGTTGAGCGTGCGGGCGTCCAGGTCGATCTCGATGATGTCGCCCGGCTCCACGGCGGCAATCGGGCCGCGCGCGGCGGCTTCCGGGCTGACATGGCCGATGCAGATGCCGCGCGTGCCGCCGGAAAAGCGCCCGTCGGTGATGAGCGCCACATCTTCGCCCAGGCCCATACCCATCAACTGCGACGTCGGGCCGAGCATCTCCTGCATCCCCGGTCCACCGCGCGGACCTTCGTAGCGGATGATGACCACCTCGCCGGGCTTCACGTCGCCATTCAGAATCCCGGCAGAACAGGCTTCCTCGCTGGCGAAGATGCGCGCCGGGCCGCTGAAATGGCGGCGGTGGGCGGGCACAGCCGCCGTCTTAATCACCGCGCCTTCCGGGGCCAGCGTGCCCGTCAAAACGGCCAGTCCGCCCGTCTGCGAATAGGGCGACTCCAGGGTGCGGATGACCTCGGCGTCCTGGATGGCCGCGCCCGCGATGTTTTCGCCCAGCGTCTTGCCGGTGACGGTCATCTGGTCCAGCCGCAGCGCGCCGGGCTGGCGGGAGATTTCGTGCAAGATGGCCGGGACGCCGCCCGCGCGGTGCACGTCTTCCATGTGCCAGTGCGACGCCGGGCTGACCTTGCAGATGTGCGGCACGCGCGCCGCCACGTCGTTGATGCGCGTGAACGGGTAGTCCAGTCCGGCCTCGTAAGCCAGCGCCAGCGTGTGCAGGACGGTGTTCGTGCTGCCGCCCATCGCCATATCCAGCGCAAAGGCGTTGTCGATGGCGTCCACGGTCACGATTTTGCGCGGGGTGAGGTCCATGTCGATGAGGGTCATGATCTGCGAGGCGGCCTGTTTGGCCAGGGCATCGCGCTCCGGGGTGAGGGCCAGCGCCGAGCCGTTGTACGGCAGCGCCAGGCCGAGCGCTTCCATCAGGCAGTTCATCGAGTTCGCGGTGAACATGCCCGAACACGAGCCGCACGCCGGACAGCCGAAGTCTTCGAGAGTCTTTAATTCTGCCGCGTCGATTTTGCCCGCTTTGTATGCGCCGACGCCCTCGAAGACGCTGATCAGGTCCACGACGCGGCCATCGGGCGTTAACCCGGCCTTCATCGGCCCGCCGCTCACGAAGATGGTGGGGATGTCCACGCGCATCGCGCCCATCAACATACCGGGCACGATCTTGTCGCAGTTGGGGATGCAGATCATGCCGTCGAAGGCGTGGGCCATGATCATCGTCTCGACGCTGTCCGCGATGATCTCGCGGCTGGGCAGTGAATAGTTCATGCCGACATGGCCCATCGCGATGCCGTCGTCCACGCCGATGGTGTTGAACTCGAACGGCACGCCGCCCGCCTCGCGCACGGCCTCTTTGACCACCTTGCCAAATTCCTGAAGGTGGACGTGGCCGGGGATGATGTCCACGTAGGAGTTCACGATGGCGATGAAGGGCTTGCCCATGTCCGCATCGGTGACGCCCGTCGCCTTGAGCAGGCTGCGGTGCGGCGCACGCTCGAAGCCTCGTTTGATCCGGTCAGAGCGCATGGTGTGCTGTGTCCTCTCTCTCTGAAAGCCCTCACCCCGTCTTACGTTCCAGGGCGTGGGGTCACATTCCCTCGAAAAAAAGAGGCCGCCCCGGGTTGGGCGGCCTCTTCAGCCTTCTCGTCGCGTTGGTCCTCGCCATTCGTCGCGTCAGACCGTCGCCATCCCAACCTCATCAAGCCCCTTATTAATGCCAATAAGGAGGCTAAGCGATACGATGACGATAAGGATGCCGACGAGTTGAAGCGCGATCATGGTCTTGCTGGTTGCTCTGCTGCTAGTTGGTCCGGTTTCTGCGTGAATCTGCCAGATAAAGACGGAGCCTCCCGTTGTCTGGGAGGCTCCGGCGTATGTCAGACGCTCGGTGCGATCAGGCTTGCGCCTCCCAGGCGGAAGTATCCCCATCTACGATGAGGTTGATGCCAAGAATAAGGGAGAGCGAGCCGATCATGCCTGGTTTGCTCCGGCCTCAAGGGCGCGAAAACGATGCTGTTAACGGTAACTCAAAAGCCGCGCCTGAGTCAAGCTCTGCCGTGCGCTTCGGTGAAAAGATTGGCAGATTTCACAAACGCCGCCTCTACGGCGTCGCGGCGGGCGCTCGACGCCGCCAGAGCACGAACAGCGCGATGAGCAGGATCAACACGCCCGCGCCGCACACCAGCAGCCACACGCTGATCGGCTCCGCTCGCTCCACGGTGAAGTTGACGCGCTGGGTGTCGATCTGGCCGTCTGCGCCGATGACCGTGATGTCCAGCCGGTGCTGGCCAGGCGCGAGCGCCGCCGGGTCCAGCGCAAACTGGTACGGCGCGTCGGCCACTTCCGTCGCCTCGCCATCCAGGTTGAACGTCACGCTCTCCAGCGCCACGCCCGCATCCGGCGTCACAGCCACCTGGCGCGGCGTATCGCGCACCACGTCGCCCGTGGCGATGCCCGTGATGGTGTAGGTCAGCGCCACCGTGGTGGGCCGGATCATCGGCGTCGGCGTCCGGCTCGACGTGGGCGTGACCGATGGGGTCAGCGTCTCGGTCGGCGTGTTCGATGGTGTGCGGGTCGGGGACGGCGTGCGCGTCGGAGAAGGCGTGCGGGTCGGCGTGGCTGTGGCCGTCGGCGTGGCCGTTGCGGTGGCTGTCGCGGTCGCCGTATTGGTCGCCGTGGGGGTCGGCGTATGGCTTGGCGTAT
Organism: Anaerolineae bacterium; assembly: GCA_020851855.1. Classification (GTDB taxonomy): domain Bacteria; phylum Chloroflexota; class Anaerolineae; order Aggregatilineales; family UBA2796; genus JADZBY01. Next base: position 1,447 of record JADZBY010000402.1, on the reverse strand, counting down.
CGCTCGGCGTGGGCGTGTGGGTGGCCGTCGCGGTCGCCGTCAACGTCTTGCTGGGCGTGTTCGTCACGGTCGGCGTGAACGTAGCCGTGTGGGTTGCCGTGCGGGTGGGCGTGTCTGTGGCCGTTTCGGTGTCCGTCGCGGTCGGGGCCAGCGTGCGCGTGGGCCGCTCGGTCGGAACGTCGGTGGGAATAGCGGCCACTGCGGCGCTGGTTTCGGTTGGCTGCGGCGTCGCGCTCGGCGGCGTGGTGGCCGTCGGCTGTGGCGTGTTGCTGGGCGGCGTGGTGGCGCTGGCCGTCGCCGTGTGGCTTGGCGTCACGCCCGGCGTCAGGGTTGGCGTAAACGTGGGTGTGTACGTCGGCGTGTACGTGGCGGTGAAGGTCGCCGTGGGCGTCGCGGTAAACGTGGGCGTGAAGGTCGGTGTGAACGTCGGCGTAAAAGTCGGCGTCGGCGCGGGGATATTGAACGGGAGCAGAACCGCGGTCGACTGCCCGATCTGGTTGGTTACGACAATGCCCAGCGTGTGCGCGCCCGGCGTGAGTTTGCGCGGCTCGATCACGCCGCTGTACGGGCCACTCGCGCCCGGCCCAAGCGCCAGCGCGCCATCGACGTTGAAGGTCACGCTTTGAATGGGCGCTTGCGTGTTCTCGATGGCGATGCTCACCTCACGCTGCTCGTCCAGCGACAGAGTCTCGCCGTCGTTCAGCCCCTCAACGGTGAAGGCGATGGGCAGATCGGCAACCGTGAAGTCAACCGCCGTCTGGCGCTGCCCGCCCAGCCGGTCGGTGGCCGTCACGGTCAGCGTGTATGCGCCGGGCGCGAGTTGCCACGGGTCGATGCGCCACGTGCCTTCGAAGGACGCGCCATCCTCGCTCGCCTGCGAGCGCTGAAGCGGCAGTGCGCTGCCCGCAATGTCGCCGGTGACCTGATCCACGCCGCGCGGCGCGACCACGCTCACCGTGATGTCGGTCGGAGTGCGGAGCGGCTCGCTTGGCGCTTGCGCCACGCTGAGCGCCGGGTACAGGTCGGGAGAGGTGTAGTCCCTCGTGGCCGATGCGCCGCCCACCGACAGCCGCAGTGTGGTGGTTGCGCCGTCCGGCTCCATGCCCGGCTGCAAGGTGACGATGTACTGGCTGCGCAGATAGCGGGAGATCAGGTCGAACACGTCGGAGAGCTGCTCCGAGGTGGGCAGGATGTACGAGCGGCCCGCCGTTTGTTCGGCAAGTTGCTGCAAATACGGCTCGTTGACCCAGCCCAGCCCGACGGCCATGAGTTGCACGCCATTTTCCGCCGCAAGCTGCGCCGCTTCGAGCGGTTCGCGCTGGCTGAGCCGTCCGTACTCGTAGCCGTCCGTCAGCAGCACGACGGCCCGGCGTGGGCTGTCGGCCTGAAGGGCCAGTTCGACGCCCGCATAGGCCGCATCGTTGAGCGCCGTCTTGCCGTTCGCTTC
>JADZBY010000401.1 GCA_020851855.1 Anaerolineae bacterium | reverse complement strand
GTGGCGCGCGCCTTTGGCCGCGAGCCGCGTCAGGCGGTCCCCGAAGACTTGCAGCGGCTCAAGCAGATCATGGAGCAGACGCCCATCTCGCAGCTTCCGCTTCAGCAGGGCAATGCGGCGGCGTCAGACGATGGCGTCCGCCCGGCGGAAGAATCCAGCACGCCCAGCAACCGGCTGAGCGAGTAGCAGAGTGGGCGACCCCTCATCCTGGCCTATCGCCCTTATGGCGAGGGACCGGGGTGAGGCAAGTGCAGAATTTCAGAGAAATCGAAGGGTGAAACGAGGAGTACTGGTACATGGCACAGAGTGAGATGACTTCTGGTAATGTGATGCGCCGTCCCTATGACGCCACGGGCGGCGTGGATCGCGTCGACGTGAACACCGCCGTTGTGACGCCGGTGGACCGCGTGCGCTGGGCCGCTATCCTGGCCGGATTGTTCACGGCCATTTCAATCCTGCTCACGCTGACCGTGCTCGGCCTGGCCATCGGGCTGGCGAGCTGGGACCCGAACACGCCGGCGAGCGCCATCGGCATCGGCGCGGGCGTGTGGGGGCTGGTCACGTCGCTGATCGCGTTTGGCATTGGCGGCTTCGTCGCCGGGCGCACCAGCGCGCTGCCGGGCCGCGACACAGGCTTCGTGAACGGCGGCATGGTCTGGACGGTGGCCATTCCGCTTTTGATCTGGCTGCTCGGCAGCGGCGTGGGCACGCTGCTCAACGTGGCGTCGAACGTCGCAGATGCGGGCGTGGCGGCTATCGTGGACAGCCCCGGCGCGGTCGCCACGGCGATTGCGCCCGCCACGGACGGCACGGGCGATGCGGGCGTGGCGGGCGATACGGGCGCGACGGGCGGCGCAGCGCAGGTCAATCCGGCCAACCCGGTGACGGCGCAAGAAGCCGATCAGGCCGCGAACAACGCCAGCTCGACGGCGTGGGGCACGTTGTTATGGATGGGACTGGGCTTCGCGGCGGCGGCGCTGGGCGGTGCGGCGGGCGCTCGCACGCCGACATATGCCGAGGCGCGCACCAACATCACCCATAACCCGTGACGATGACGCCAAAACAAAGCACCCGGACCAGGAAAAGGACGGCGCAGGCCGCCAGAGATGAGGAGTCGATGGGCATGAGCACAGGAAACGGGAAAGAGAACCAGCCTCAGCTTGAGCAGGCATCGGCGGTCATTCGCGCCGTGTCCGATGAGCTATCCAACGCCGCGAACGAGCTTGTGGCCTATGCCGGTCAACTCGTGCGCTCCGGATACGGGCGCAAGGTCGTGCTGCGCGACCAGATGGGCAAGGCGATCATCGAGATTCCGCTCACGGTGGCGGTCGCCGGGACGGCGGCGGCGCTGTTCCTGATGCCGGGGCGGCGGCTGGCGCTCGTCGCGCTGGCCGGGATGCTCGCCCGGCTGTACCTGACCGTCGAGCCGTCGGAAGAACAGCTCTTGCTGCTTCCCCAGCGGGGCATCGGACGGAGCAGCAGCCGTCGCCGCCGCACGGTGGACGTGAATCCAAGCTGATGGTGGGGAAGGCCGCTGACGGCTCAGGCTGACAGCGGCCTTTTAGTGCGCTTTTGGCGCATTTTTAGAGCCAGACCGGTACAGTGAGACTGTCTTGTACGACAAGTGGAGGGATGTGATATGCAACACGGAGAACATGGCGGCGTGTGGGACCAGATCGCCGGGGCTTGGAAGCAGGTCCGGGGTGAGGTCCGCAAGCAGTGGGGCAAGCTGACCGATGATGATCTGGAGCAGATCAAGGGCCAGCGCGACATCATGGTCGGCAAGATTCAGCAGCGCTACGGCATCGCCCGCGAGGAAGCCGAGCGCCAGATCGATGAGTGGAGCCACCGCATCCGCCTGTAGGCCTGAGACACCGGCGCTACCGGGTCAGGCCGGACGCCCTCTCAACGGATGAAGACAAAGGTATGAAGTGAATTTGTCCGCCCTGATGCCTTTCATCGGGGCGGACAAATCGTATGGACAACGTGAGAGTGAAACGCGCCGAAGCGTTCTTTCGCCCGGCGCGAAAGGGAGAGCCAGATGGAGCAGAGCTATTCACGGGATTATTCGACCACGTCGGGATACGCCACGAGCGCCATTCACGACGTTGAGAAGGAAGAGCAGCTGCCCAACAACGTCGCGGCGGTGGCGCTTTTCGCCGCGCTGGGCGTCGTGGCGGCAGTCTTGACCTTCTTCGCGGCGCGCGCCCGCCGTAAGCCAAAGACGGCCCGCGAGCGCCTGATGGAACTGGTGGAAAACGGGCGTGTGCTCGCCGCGCAGATCGCCGAGCAGGTGAAGACCGGCGTGCGCGACGGCGTCGAGCGCATTCGCAACCGGTAGGCAGCGCCGGAGAGAGGCCGCCGGCCTTGCACTACGCAATCCACCGAACAAGGTCTGTTGGCGGGGCCGCTGGCAGACCTTGGTGATTCTCACAACGTGCGCCTGTAATACGACGACCTAGTGAGGATTCAGGGTGTTTCCCCCCACCCCAACCCCTCCCCCATAAAGAGGGAGGGGCTAAGAAAGCCGGTTTTCCCCTTTCCCTCTCTATGAGGGAAAGGGCAGGGTTAGGGGGTTTTCTTTTCGTTGAGGTAGTACACAACCATCTCGGTCGGGCATCGACAGTAGAAGGATTGCGGCAACCATGATTCGGTCACTTCTAGCGCCTGCGGACGTTCCCCTGGATGATGACTTCACGCCCCACCGCAATTATTCCCCGGAGAAGCTGGAACAGGCGCTCTCGGACGGTATGCTGCTGTGGATTGACATGGTGGATGCGGAAGACGACGAGATCGAGTGGCTGGAGAAGACGCTCCAGCTTCATCCGAGCGTCGTGGCGGACCTGCGCCGCGAAGACCGCCGCCCGACCCTGATGGTATACCCGCGCTACCTGTTCCTGTCGCTTTTTCAGCCCTATACGCGGCAGAACCAGGCCGAGGGCAAAGAGGTGCACTGCCTGATCGGGCGCAATTACTTCGTGACGGTGCGCCGGGCCGACGCCGGGGCTGTGGACGAGGCGTACAACCGCGTGGCGAACAACGTCAGCGCGTGGCGGCAAGGCAACACGTATTTCCTGTACCTGACCGCCCAGCACGTCGTGGACGCTTACTACCCGCTCCTGGACCGCATCAGCAACCAGTTGAACAGCCTGGAAGAAACGTTGATGTCCGATGCGCCCAAGACCGACGAAAAACACGTGCGCCGCCCGGTGTACGTGACCAAGCAGCAGCTCATCGCCCTGCGGCAGATGGTATCGCCCCAACGTGAGGTGCTGTCCGCCATCGTGGGCGAAGAGCGCATCAACCAGAACCCGGACACGCGCGACCTGTTCCGCCACTTGTACGAGCGCCTGTTGCGCATCTACGACGTGATCGACTCGCAGCGTGATCTGGCCACCAACGTGCTGGACATGATCGAGACGCACGAATCCAACAAGCTGGTGGAGATCGTCAACCGGCTGACGCTGTTCTCCATCATTTTCCTGCCGCTGACGTTCCTGACGGGGCTGCTCCAGCTTAACTTCGTGACGACGGTCGAGCCAATTGTCTTGCCGCTGAGTGGCTATAGCCTGCTGGCCGCCCTGCTCGCGATCACGCTCTCGCTGTTCGTCGGATTCGGCTACCTGTTCCGCCGCCAGGGCTGGATTTGAGGCCCCGGCAGGCAGCCCGCTGCCGGGTTGGCGATTGGCCGCTGGCCGTTATGCGCCGATGATGCGGTGCTCGACGGCCATCGCGACGGCCTGGGTGCGGCTGGACGTGCGCAATTTGTCCAGGATATTGCTGACGTGGTTCTTGACCGTCGAGTTGCTGATCACCAGGCGCTCAGCGATCTCGCGGTTGTTCAGGCCCTCGACCATCAGGGACAGCACTTCGCGTTCGCGCTCGGTCAAATCGTGGCCGAGCGCCGGTGGCCGCACGGTGGCGCTGATCAACGCCTGCGCGGCTTCCGGGGCGAGCGTCGGCTGGCCCTGGTGAGCGCGGCGCACGGCGTTGGCCAGCTCATCCACCGACACGTTCTTCATCAGATAGCCAATCGCACCGGCCTTGAGCGCTTCCTGCACCCGCTCTTCGTCGTGGAAGCTGGTCAGGGCGACGACCTGCGTCTCAGGACAGCTGGACCGGATGGCTCTGGTGGCCGAGACGCCGTCCATGCCGGGCATGACGATGTCCATCAGCACGACGTCGGGCCGGTGCTGGTTGCACATCTCCACGCCGATGCGCGCATCACCGACATCGCCCACCACGATGAAGTCATCGAAGTTTTCGAGCAGGGCAATCAGGCCCCGGCGAACCATATAATGATCATCGATGATGAGCACCTTGATCTTTTCCGACATGGTTTTCCCTCGCTCCATCCAGTGAATCCCTGATCCACGCTAACCCTCATTCCCCGCCCCTCTCCATGAGGAAGAGGGGAGAGAGGGAAGATACTTCAAGAGGGTGATGCACGTCACGCGACGATATCGCCCTTGCCTCACCCCCGACCCCTCTCCACGCCTGCCACCTCAGCGGGGACCCAGGCAGCCGTAGAGAGGGGAGCATCCCTGCGACTCGGTGTTCCCCCTCTCTACGCGGTACTCCGCGTGGAGAGGGGGTCAGGGGGTGAGGCCCGTCAACGGTACTCTCCCGGCGAGGGCCGAGCCTCTTCTCAAGCGTGCGGGAGCGTGACCACCCCGAACCAGAACATGTCGATGCGCCGGATGACGGTGTCGAACTGGGCGTAGTCGATGGGTTTGGTGATGTAGCAGTTCGCGTGCAGATCGTAACACGTGAGCACGTCTTGCCGGTCATTCGATGTGGTGAGGACGATGATCGGGATGTACCGCAGCTGGTGATCGGTTTTGATGATCTCCAGGGTTGTGCGCCCGTCCAGACGCGGCAGGTTCAGGTCCAGCAGGATGACGTCGGGGCGCGGCGCGTCGTGGAATTGCCCTTCCTGGCGCAAGAAGGCCAGCGCTTCCAGGCCATCCGAGGCGACGTACAACTGGTGCTGCACGTTTGCCTCGCGGAACGCCTCTTTGACCAGGCGCACATCGCCTGGGTTATCTTCCACGAGCAGGACTTTGACCGGTTCTCTCAGCGCCGTCACAGGATACTCAGACTGGCTAGCCACTGTCATCTCCACGTTGCCTGTATGTCGTACGACCGGGCGCATGAGAGTCCCAGCCCATCTCGCCCAAGTATAGTCGCGGCGGGGCCAGATGACCATCGGCATAAGGTGGGATGGAAGGTCACCCACCTGACCTATTTAGGGCGAGATGACAGACCTATCCCACGACACGCCATCGGGCACGCCGTCTCGCGTTGTGCTGCGCCGTAACATCGCATAATGCTCCCAATTTCAGCCTATTTTTGGGCAGCGTCGTTAGCAAATTCCTACCAGAAACTATCGATTCGTCCTAAATGAAGATCAACCACGTGTGTGATTTCAAACATTGCGGTCGCGTTTACGCTTTTAGGCAGATTTTGGATGCGATGGAAGCGAAGTTGCCCACAAGGCAAGGAATGGACGACGATGGCAAACTCAATCCTTCTTGTTAGCGATGATTCCCATGAATGCCAGATGGAAAAGCGCCTGCTTCAGAAACAAGGTTATCTCGTCAAGGAAGTTCCCTTTCAGGCGAAACTGCCCTCTTGGGCCAACAAGGGCGTTTACGATCTGTTCGTGGTGAACGTACCGCGCTCCAAGACCCGCGACGAAGCGGTATTCGACTGGGTGCGCCCCACGTCGCCCGTGCCGGTCATCGTGCTCAGCCCGGAGATGCGCTCCAACTACCAGGTCGAAATCCTGGACGCCGGGGCCGACGACGTGCTGACCAAGCCCTACCGCCCGGAAGAGCTGCTCGCCCGTGTGCGCGCCGTGTTGCGCCGTGGCACGAAGAAGGCCGAGCCGCTCCAGAACAGCCGCATTGAGATTGGCGAGCTGAAAATCGACCTGAGCGCGCGGCGCGTCTTCCTGGGCGAGAAGGACATCCGGCTGACCCGTACCGAGTTTGCCCTGTTCTCGGCGCTGGCAGAGCGCATCGACACGGTGTGCTCGCACAGCGAGCTGCTGGCGAAGGTGTGGGGCTGGGAGTATTGGGACGCCACGCAGTACCTGCATGTGTACTTCGGGCGCATCCGGCGCAAGCTGGGCAAGACGTACGGGATGCTGCTCGAAACGGTGACGGGCATGGGCTACATGCTGCACTCGCAGTTGCCCAAGCTGAATTGAGGCAGACGCACGGCCAGTGGGTTTCTTTAACCCTCACTCCCCCGACCCCTCTCTCCCTCAGAGCGAGAGGGGAGAAAAGCGGGGGAATCCTGTGGTTCCCTCACCCCTCTCCATGAGGTAGAGGGGCCGGGGGTGAGGGTTTGTGTACAAGGCAGGCATTGGCCCGTATCTCTGGCGGGGCAATGCCTGCGTTTGTTTCATGCTCCTTCCACGCCCAGACCCGTCACCTGACCCATCCGTGATCCGCCGCCTGGCTGATCACGCGCGGCGTAATCCCGCATATGCTGAGATCACGTAACGTCAGAAAACGTCAGAAGGAGACTGCCTATGAAATCCAACTTCTCGCGCCTGGGCTGGATGTTCCTGCTGCGCGGTATTCTAGCCATCCTGTTCGGTATCGTGGCCTTTCTGATGCCCGGCCTGACCGTCGAGGCGCTGGTGTACCTGTTCGGCGCGTACGTGCTGGTCGAGGGCCTCTTCACGCTGATCTCGGTCTTCCGGGACAACGCCCGGACACAATCGCGGTTGTCGGGCGTGCTGGAAGGGCTGCTCAACATCGCGGTCGGCGTTTTCACGTTCCTTTGGCCGGGCCTGGTCGCCGTCAGCCTGATCATCGTGATCGGGGTGTGGGCCATCGTGACCGGCGTCCTGGAGATCGTCAACGCCATCCGGCTGCGGAAGGTCATCGAAAACGAGTTCTGGATGGGGCTGGCGGGCGTGCTGTCCGTGCTGGCCGGCGTTTTGCTGCTGGTCCAGCCAGGGACGGGCGCGCTGGCACTGCTGTGGGTCATCGCCAGTTACGCGATCCTGTTTGGCGGCATGATGATCGGGCTGGCTTTCCGTTTTTTCAGCCGCTCGCGGCAGGAACGGGAAGCGGATGACGGCGGCAATCAACGCGGCAATGTGACCACTGCCCCGCCCGCCGCGACGTGAGGGCCGGGAGTGTCGCTGCGAAGGTACAGAGGCGCGCTCACTAAATTGGGACGGATCGCATGGCCTGGACCTGAAGGTCCAGGCTGAGACTACGAAGCCCTGCGGGCTAAAGGCGTATTCCAGCCCGTCAGGGCTTTGTACCTTTAGCCCGGACGCTTCAGCGCCGGGCGCGCCAGACGTTCCGCGTCAATGTGTGAGAGGTTACGAAGCCCTGCGGGCTAAAGACATATTCCAGCGCGTCAGGGCTTTGTACCTTTAGCCCGGACGCTTCAGCGCCGGGCGCGCCAGACGTTCCGCGTCAATGTGTGAGAGGTTACGAGGCGCGCCGAGGTTTCGTGACGCAGATTCCCCTCTCCCACGATGGATTTCAAGGATCAGGGGCGACCTGGCGCGCTTTGGCCGCGCACTGCGGATCACAATGGCGGGCGCGTCGCGACGCGCCCCTACACGTTGCGGTACTACGGTAGGGGCGGCTCGCGAACCGCCCGGAAACCTGATCCGCAGCAAGGGATAAACACACTTTACCGCGATGCGAAGGCGGCCACCCCGGAATACTGCCGGCTTTCCGAGAGCGCCTTCATCTCTTTGTACCCCCGGCGTTCTTCGTCCAGGCTTTCCAGGAGCAGGCGCAGGGCGCGGTCCTGGTTTAGCGCCTGGGCAAAGGTACACACCGTGCTGTAGGCGGCAATCTGATAGCCGCCCAGTTCCTGCGCGACGGTCAGCAGTTGCGAATCGACCAGCGCCGAGTTCTTGACGGTGCGCGCCAGTTCTGTGGTCTGCGACAGCAAGTCCTGAAGCTCTGGCCCGACCGTTGCGGCAGGCTGGATTTCCAGTTCGGCAAACACGCGCTGCAGGCGTTCAAGCTGCATCCGCGTCTGGGCCAGCCGGTCCGAAAGGGCCTGCTTGATGTCCTCGGCGGTCACCGTGGCGACCATGAGAGACAGCGCTCGGACGAGGCTCGTTTCGGCGTTGTATAAATCCTCAAGCTGGGCGACATAACTCGGAAACAGCACCTCGGGCAACATATCATCCCCCTGTCGTCATTTCTTTCAACGATCGGTCAGCCTGGCGTGATCGAGTCGCGCGGCTGGTAGTCCTCGTCCTGGTCCTCGGCGTCGCCCTGCTCGTCGTTGCCGAGCCGGGCCAGCTCTTTCAGAGGCGGACGGCCTTTGACCACCTGATCGTCACCGTCTTCGGGCTGGTTCTCCGTTGCCCCGACGTGCTCCAGCGGCTTTTCCTGGTCTTCTGGCTGCTTGTGGTGAAGCGATTCGCCCGGTGGGTCCATCTTGTGCCCGGTGCTGGGATTGGGGATGCCGTCCCGGTTGTCCGGATGGCCGGGCGGGTTGTCGGCGTTGTAACCGTGGCCAACGCTCTCCGTGATCGCGCGCGGCCCGCCTTCGCGGGCAATGTCGCGCTGGGTGTCGTCGTCTACCTCGTGGATGGGAGTGTTCTGAGGCGATTCAGGTGGTCTGCTGTTCATGCGTCAATCCTTGGTTATATGATGCACGAAGGATACGGGGTGGGCGCGAAAAAAGTCCCAAACAGCAGCGGTGTTGGCGGCGAGTTTTCGGCGGCCTCTCCGTGCCGATGGCGAGGCGAGCCAGGAGCGCCCAACGAAAAGGGCCGGACGAGAGTCCGGCCCCATGCGTTCGTTCGCGGTAGAGGTTACGATCCGCTGCGCAGGCGCTCGCGGGTCATGTCCCAGGCGTAACGCACCGCGTCGGCGTACTCGTCCCAGGGGAAGGTCGGGTTGTACTCTTCCCAGCGGCGGCGCGCTTCGGTTTCCACATCGGACCAATCCGCGTCCGTGAAGCGTGGGTTGGCGGCCAGATCGTAGCCGTAGCGGTAGGCCGGGCTGTACTGATCGTAGCGGCGGCCCAACGTCTTGAATGTCTCCGAGAAGTGCTCGCGATAACGCCCATCGAGGCTCTCGAAGCTCTCGAATCCGTCGCTCGACGCGGTGGACGCCGCCGCATAGCCCATATCGGCGCTGTTCGCATCGCGCACGGTGGGGGACGCGCTCTGATTCTCGGTCGCGACCGGCTCGCTGGCCGTTGCGCCGTCCGAGCGCAACTCGGCGTCCACGGCGGCGCGCTGCTGGGTATCGTCCAGAGTCGGCGTCTGGCCGGCGACCTGCATATCGGTCGAGGCGTCCGCCATCGGGCGATTGCTGCCGCCGTCGTGCGCGCCGTATTCGCGCATGATGTCATAGGCAAACGCCGCCCGGTCGTCCGGCGCTTCGACCACCAGCAACATGCCGCCTTCCTGGATGGCAGATGCATAGCGCTCGGCTTCTGATTCGGGCACGCCGGTCTTGATTAATCCGGCGACCAGTCCGCCCGTGGCCGCCCCGGCGACCGCGCCCACCGTGCCGCCGGTCAGCGCGCCCACCAGCGGGCCGGCGGCCAGCACCGGGCCAATGCCGGGGATGGCCAGCGAGGTCAGGCCGACCAGCACGCCGGTCAGCGCGCCGACAACCGCCCCAAAACCTGCGCCTTCGCCCGCCGTTACGTCGTCGCCGGCCTCGGTGGCCACATCGCCCGACCGATTCAGGTAGCGCGAATACTCGTTCGAGGCGTCGCTGGCCAGCAGGCTGATGGATTCCCGCGAATATCCGGCATCGAGCAGGGCCGAGACGGCGCGATGGGCGTCCCGTGACTGCTCGAATAGGCCGACCACAGTCGTCGTCATAATGCGTCTCCTCTTGTTCTCCGCTACGACTTCACTCTAGGCGGGAATCCCAAAGCCAGGATAAAGCAGCCCTAAATAAAATCGAAAAAGCGGGAAGAGGCCCGTCAGTTTTCGTCCACATCGACGCGCGCGGTCTTGTGCGCCTTCGCCCGCGAGCCGTAGCGCTCGGTGTAGACGCGGCTGAACTCTGCGCCGAAGAAGAAGATCTGCGCCGAGTAGTAAATCCAGACCAGCACGGCGATCAGCGACCCGGCAGCGCCGTAGGTCGATCCGATGGTGCTCTGGCCCAGGTACAGGCCGATCAGCGAGCGCCCGATGGTGAACAGCGTGGCGGCGAGCAATGCGGCGGGCAATACGTCCAGCCACGTCAGGCGCAGTCCGGGGAAGTAACGATACACCGCGCCAAAGATCAGCGTCAGGGCGGCGACGGTGGCCACGACGTTCACCGTCTGCCACACCGACGCCAGCTCCGCGATCTGCCCGCTCAGGAAGCCGATGATGCCGGACAGCACCGCGCTCAGGACCAGCGAGCCGAGCAGCAGGACGCCGGTCACCAGCACCATCAGCACGGAGAGGAACTGGTCGCGCACGGTGCGGAGAAAGGCTTGCAGGCCGCTCAGGTTCGGGTCGGGCACGATGTCCCAGATGATGATGAACGCCTGCCGCAACTGGTTGAAGATGCCCGCCGCGCCGAGCGCCAGCGCCGCCACGCCGATCACGGTCGCCAGCAAGCCTGCGCCGGGCCGCGTCGTATTGTCGATGAGCGTGGCGATGGCTTCTGCGCCTTCCGAGCCGACGGCGTCCGCCAGTTGTGTCAGGACCTCGGCGCGGACGGTCTGCCGGCCCAGCACGGCCCCGGCGATGGCGATGGCGATGATCAGGAGCGGGGCCAGCGAGAAGATGGCGTAATAGGCGAGCGCGGCGCTGATCGTGGCCATGCGGTCCGCGTTCCACTGGTCGAGGCTCTCTTTGAGCAGGGTTCCGAATCGCCGCAAAAAACGCACGGAGCGCCGTCCTTTGGTGTGTGTTCCGCGATACTCCGAATCATACAAAAACAGGGCGTCCTGACCAGTTCAGGGCCGCCCTGTACTCCTGTACTTCAGCATGGACTCATTCCCCGGCCCAGCACGCTGCCGCGCGGGGTGGGGGCTTGCTAATCCAACCCCTTCTCCCGCAGATTCTCCTCGACCTTGCGGCGGTCGCCTTCGGCCTGATCGTCCGTCGCGCCGCGCGTATGGCTGCCGCTGCGGCTGCTCGTG
>JADZBY010000400.1 GCA_020851855.1 Anaerolineae bacterium | reverse complement strand
GGAAAGAACACCCCCTAACCCTGCCCTTCCCCCCATGCAGAGGGGAAGGGAAAAACCCGGCTCCGGAAGCCCCTCACGCTTCATGAGGGAGGGGTTGGGGTGGGGGAAAGAGCGTGGAGCCGGGTGAGGGCCGCCCCGTCAGCGCCCTGGGATGGTTACCGACTCCACGGCCAGCGCGTGCAGCGTGGCGGTCAGCGTCTCGGCTGCGGCTTCGAGCACCGCCGGATGGATAGCCTCGACCCGGTCCTGTGCGGTGTGGCTCAGGTCGCCCGCGCTCGTCTCCGCACCCCACCACGCATCATCCACGCTTGCGCCATGCCACCCCCACGCCTCGAGGTAGACCACCGGGATGCCGCGCTCGACAAAGCCGATGTGATCGCCCCAATCGCCAATGTAACCGTTCCAGCTTTCGGCAGGCGTCGCGCCGAGGGCGTGGCCTAACGCCTCAGCCTGCGCCAGCGCAAGATCACGCAGCCAGACCGGACCGCCCTCAACCGACTCCGGCGCGCTCTGGCCGTCGCCGCCCCACGTCACCACGGCTCCGGCATAAGCGTTCAGCGTCGCGCCCAGGCCAACATTATCGACGTTGATCATGGCCACGCTGCGCGCGATCAGGTCCGCATGGGTCTGGATGAAGGCGTCCGAGCCGGTCAGACAGCCGCCCTCGTTCGCGCCAAACGCCACGAAGACCAGCGTGCGCGACGGCGTCAACCCGGCCAGCGCGTGTGCGGCGGCCAGCATCGCCGCCACGCCGCTCGCATTGTCCCCCGCGCCCTGCCCGATGGCGACCGAATCCATGTGCGCACCCACGACGATGACCTCATCAGGGAGACTCTCGCCCCTGCGGATGGCGATCACATTGCGCGAAAGGAGCGGCGGCGGATCGGGCAGCTCGCAGGCTTCCGGCGCGATGGTCCCGAAGATTTGGACGGTCACGTCGTACCCGCCGGCCCGCAATTGCGCGCTGATGTACTCTGCGGCGTGCCTTTCGGCGTCTGTGCCGAGCGGACGCGGCCCAATGTCGCCCGCCAGAGCTTGAACGTGCGCCATCACATCCTCGACGCGAATCCATTCGGCGGCATCCGGCGTTTCCCCAGGGCTTTGCGCCGTGATCGGGCTGAGCACGGCCACGGACAGCGCCAGAACGAGCACACCGGCCATGAACAGCCTGTCCCATTGACCCATGTGAGACATGATTTTGCTCCTGGAAAACGCACACACTGGCTTTGATGAATGCGGGCCTAACGTCGCCGCCGGCTTGGTCTGCACACAGCATCTACGTGCAGCGTATCCCCATGTGGCGCGTTGGCGTGCCGCACATCGCCATGCGGGGCGTCGGCGTGCGGCGCGTCGGCATAGGCCGGACCGTCGCCATGTGCAGCGTCAGCGTGTGCGGCGTCGCCGTGCGCGCCATCGGCGTGCGGCACATCCGTGTGCGCCGTGTCGCCATAAGCCGCATCCTCATGTGTCACGTCGCCGTGCGGTCTGTCGGCATGGGCGACATCTTCATGCGGCGCGTCGGTGTGCGCCATGTCGTCATGGCGCATGTCCTGGTGGGGCGCATCGGCGTGCGGCGTGTCGTTATGAGCGGTGTCCTCGTGCGGGCTGTCGCTGTGCGCCACATCATCATGCGCCGCGTCCTCGTGGAAGGCATCGACGTGCGGCGAATCGCCGTAGGCCGTATCGCCGTGGTTTACGTCGGCGTGCGCGTCATCGTGCATCACGTCGCCGTGCTGGAAATCGCTGTGCTGCGCATCACTATGCGCCGTGTTCTGGTGCGCTCGGTCGGCGTGCATCGAATCCAGGTGCGGGCTGTCCGAATGGGTGTCCGTATGCCGGTTGCTATGGCCGTCCAGGTGGGCGCTGTCGTCGTGCTTCAACCCGTTTGTGTGCGACGCATCGCCGTGATTGCTGTGTCCGGGCACATCGCCGTGGGCATTCTGGAAGGGCTGGTCGCCATGCGGAGTATCGGCATGGACCGCGTCGGCGTGCGGCACGTCGTGGTGCGGCGAATCACCGTGTGGCGTGTCCTCGTGTGGCAAGTCCTGGTGCGGGATGTCCTGGTAGGGCGTGTCCTCATGCGGCGAGTCGGTGTGCGCAACGTCGTCGTGAGGCGAATCCTCGTGGGGCGCATCGACGTGAGGCGAGTCTTCGTGGGGCGTGTCGCTGTGTGGTGTGTTGGTGTGGGTCACGTCATTGTGCGCCACGTCCTGATGAACGGCATCGCTGTGGGAGACATTCTGGTGCGCGATGTCTTCGTGCTGCACATCGGCGTGCTCTATATCATCGTGGGATACGTCGGCATGGGGCGCGTCGCCGTGGGGCGCATCCTGGTGTGCGGCGTCGGTATGCAGCGCGTCGCTGTGGCCGGTGTCTTGATGGGCAGCGTCGCCGTGCCCTGTATCGCCATGCGCCATGTCGCCGTGGCTGGAGTCGACGTGCACCACGTCATCGTGAAGCGCGTCGCCGTGCCCGATGTCGGCGTAGCTGCGGTCCATGTGCACATCGCTGTGCCCGCCGTCGCGCACAAGCGCCTTTCCGAGCCTGTCGCCGAACGGGCCGCCGCCCAGCGCGCCGAGCGCCAGCCCGGTCCAGCCCATTTCGAGCAGTTGCCGCCGCGAGAATCCCCGGCGGGAATGCGCATCCGGCTCCGGCTCATGCGGGGCCGGCAAAACAAGATCGCGGCTGTCGTCTTCCTCGGACACGAGATTATCCTCCGGCGTGGGCGATATTCGGCGCTGGGGCTACGATGGCCAGGCTGGCAGTAGCGGTGCGGAAAGCGGCGTTGTCCGTGAGGTCCAAACCGGCTGCACGCGCCAGGCCGCACAGGTCGCCGCAGCGCGTCAGCCATTCGCCATAGGCGTACACGAGCACGTGGCGGCTGCGCTCCCGGATGCGCTGCCGCAGGCGCGCCGCCCGATCGGGATCGGTTTCGAGCAGGCGACCCGGCATGAGCAGTACCAGGTCAAAGCCCACGCCGGCTTGCCATGCCGGTTCGTCATCGAACAGGTCGCCATGCCAGAAGTTGGCGGCAAATTCCGGCAGAAGCTCCCGCGCGTGGTCCAGCCGTTGCGCGTCCACGTCTATGCCGAACGGCGTGATGGCCGGATTCGCCTCGTGCAGCTTCTTGAGCAGCGCCGCGTTTCCACAGCCCAGATCGAGCACGGTCCCGCCGCTGCTGCCCAGCGCGCTGACGGCAAGCTCCACGAGGGGCCGGTGAGCGTGGTCCATGATGAAGCGCGACGAGAAGCCGTTATCCAGCGCGTACCAGTCGGGCAGCGCCGCTTCCGGTTCGAGGGGGTTCTTCAGCCCACGCTGGAAACTGCGCGACGCCGTCACGTGGCGGCGTTTTGGCTGGCGAAACGGGAAGGCGACGCCAACCGCGCCTTCTGCCGGATACGCACTGCCCGCAAAGCGCACCGTATACCGGGTTGGCGTCGCGTCGGTGCGCGTGGACACCTTGAGCACGGGCGTTTTGACCTCGGCAATGCCGTGCAAAGCCGACCATTCCACCGGCCACGACAGGATGTCCAGCAGCCAGTCCATCTCCAGCCCCAAACCGGCATCGCGCCCAACCGCCATGAACTGGCGCGCCCGCGCGACTGTCTCCGCACACTGAAAACTGCACGGCAGGTGCGGCGCGGCCCGGACGCCGACCCAGCGCCACAGGATATTTGCTTCGGGTGGGCCGTTCAGCTCGAGGCAGGCGTCACCGTGGCCAGGCTCCCCCGGACTGGCGGCGGCCATCGGCCACGTGGTATCGATCATCTGCTGCCGGACCCATACATCCTGGAAGAACGCCCGGCAGCACGGCGGATAATTCAGGAGCTGGCCCATTGTCGCGTCGTCCGAGGCATCGTAAGCGGCCTGGAAGGCTGCCACGTCCTCTGGCGTCCCAACGACGACGCGGAACACGAACGGCTGGCCCGGCTCGGCCTTCGGCGTGGTGCTGGCATAGGCATAATTCGCCGCGCCCTGGATGGCGACCGGGAGCGCGCTCAGGCCGTGCCGCGCCCAGCCGCCGCCTTTGGCCACAAATTCTCCCGGGGAGACAGACGTCAGGCCGCACTTCCGCACACCCGCCGCCACGGCCAGCCATTCGATATCGAGCCAGGCGTCTACGATGCGGCGCAGGCGCGGCTCCCACACCGCACGCGCCTCGTCGCTGGTCCACATCAGCCGGGTGAAATCAGGAAGCTGGAAGTTGAGTCGCTGCAACGTCAGGCTCCGTGGTGCAGGGCTTCAGCGCCGGATGGCGTCGGTGTGATCGCGGTGCGGGCTGTCGCCGTGTGGGCGATTGCCGGGCGCACCAGGTGGGCCGGACCCGGCGCGCCCGTCGTGAGAGAGCCTGGTCAGGCAGTGCGCCATGCTGGTGTTCTGCCCGCTCGCCCACGCTTCCAGGAACATGGCCTCGATCTGCTCCCGCTGCGGATGCCGGGATATGGGCGCGCGCCCATCCGCCAGCATCTCCGCTTCGAGATGCTCCAGCAGCGGATACCAGACCGGGCAGTCCTGCGAGCGGTTGCGCCAGTCGCCGTCGAGCGCCGTGCCGGGACAATTGCCCTTGCACATGAGGAAGAACCGGCAGCCCTGGCAGCCGCCGTATTCGTGCGGCGTGTGGTAGAGGGCGAGATAACGCTCGTAGCCTTCGGTATCGGATTTGGAGAAATCGACGCCGTCTTTGTTCTCGCGCCCGCAGTTGGTGGCCTGGGCATTGCCTTCCACGCCCCACACCGAGCGCGTGGTGTACGGATCACAGGCGACCCACAGGCACGTCACGCTG
>JADZBY010000399.1 GCA_020851855.1 Anaerolineae bacterium | reverse complement strand
CAGCGGCGGCATCCTGGACCGCGAGATGATCAGCCTGCCCGACTGGCGGCGGCTGGAGCTGGTGGTCGACGGCGAATCGCTGACTCTGGAGAGCGCGCAAAGCTGGACGCGCCAGCTCGACATGCGCCGGGCCGTATTGGGGCAAACCACGACGTGGCGGGCGTGGAACGGGCGCGCCATCACGCTGCGCAGCGAGCGATTCCTGAGCGCGGCGAGGCTGCACCTGGGCGCAATCCGCTGGCAGGTCGAAGCGGATACCGACTGTGAGGTCGAGATTCGCGCGCACCTCGACGGCAACGTGTACAACCGCTTCGCCGCCGGGCATTTTGCTGACATGCAGGTGCACGCCGAGTCGGCGGGCGGCTGGATGACGATTGCCACGCCGGAGATGGGCTACCGCGCCTGCGTGATGACCGCGCATGAGTGCTCGCCTGCCGCCGGTTGGACGGGCCGCCGCCTGGAAAACGGGGTGCTCAACGAGTGCGCGGCGTCGCTGCGGGCCGGCCAACGCCTGACCTTCGTGACGTGGGCCAGCGTGTACGACAGCCGCTTCAGCGAGGGCGATCTGGCGGCGCTGTGCGAGCGTGAGCTTGAGGCGGCGCGCGCCCTGGGCTTCGAGGCGGCGCTGGCCGAACACACGGCGCGCTGGGCGGCGCTGTGGGCCGATTCGGACGTGCAGATCGAGGGCGACGAGCGCTCACAGGCTGCCCTGCGCTTCTGCATCTTCCACCTGTTGGCCAACGCGCCGCACGATGACCGGGTCAGCATCTCGGCGCGCGGCTTGCAAGGGCAAGATTATTGGGGATCAATCTACTGGGATTGCGAAGTGTACGTGCTGCCCTTCTTCATTGCCACGCAGCCGGACTACGCCCGCCGCTGCCTGATGTACCGCCGCCACACGCTGCCCGGCGCGCGTCGCAAGGCAAAGGGGCTGGGCTTCGAGGGCGCGTACTATGCGTGGCAGAGCCAGGAAACGGGCGACGAGACGTGCGCGCTGTACGTCTTTGATGACCCGTTCACCGGCCAGAAGATTCGCAGCTATTTTGCCGACGAGCAGATACACATCTCGGCGGATATCGTGTATGCGCTGTGGGAATATGCCGAGGCGACCGGCGACTCCGGATTCCTGTACCCGTCCGGGCTGGAGATCGCGCTGGACGTGGCGCGCTTTTTTGCCTCGCGCGTGACCTATACGCCGGAGCACGACCGCTACGAGTTATTGACCGTGCTCGGTCCGGACGAGTATCACGAGCGCATCGACAACAATGCCTACACGAACGCGATGGCGCGCCTGGCCTTTGACGTGGCGTTCCGGCTGCTCGACGGGGCACGAAACGCCGCGCCGGATGTACTGGCCCGCGTCCAGCCCGATCCGGCGGAACTGGCGCGCTGGCGCGACGTCGCGGCGAAGCTGTACGTGCCCGCGCCGGACCCGGCCACCGGGTTGATCGCGCAGTTTGACGGCTACTTCGACCTGGAAGACGCCCTGCCGGACGCCGTGCAGCCGCGCCTGCGCCACCCGGACCAGCATCCGGGCGGCCCACTCGGCCCGTACCAGGCCACCCAGTCCATCAAACAGGCCGACGTCGTGCTGCTGCTCTACCTTCTGCGTGACGAATACACTGCGGCGATAAAACGGGCCAACTGGGAATATTACGAGCCGCGCACAGCGCACCATTCCAGCCTCAGCCCGATGGCCTACGCGCTGGTCGCCGCCGACCTGGGCCGGACCGACTGGGCGTACCGCTATTTCCTGCGCACGGCGACGATGGATCTGCTGGGTGCGGGGCCGCATTGGAACCTGGGCGTGCACACGGCGGCGATGGGCGGCGCGTGGGCCGTCGTGGTCCACGGCTTCTGCGGCGTGGAGTTGCGCGAGGACGGCCTGCACGTGCGCGAGCGGGCGCTCTTGCCCGAAGGCTGGCAGGCGGTGCGCTTCCGGCTGCGCTGGCATGGCCATCCGGTGGATATCCACGTCGATCCGCACGGTGTGACGCTGCGTGCGGAGACAGGCGCGGTCCCCGTCGTGGCGGGAGAGGCGCGTTTCACACTGGAAGCGGGCCAAGAAGTCAGGATCGGGTAGCCGCTTACACCCCACGTTCGGGGCAGCGGGTTGGAATTTGGCCGGACGAGGCCTGCCTCGTCTCTACACGCCGCACCGTAGGGACAACGCCTGCGTTGTCCGCCGTGATCCCGCGTCGTCCTCACCCCACGTTCGGGGCAGCGGGTTGGGATTTGGCCGGACGAGGCAGGCCTCGTCCCTACACGCCGCTCCTCTGGCCCTCGCCTCATGGCCACAGGCCGGGCGTGAGGATCACCGCCGCTTTGCGACCTCGATCACCGCGTCGATCTCGTCGCGCGCATTTTCGAGCGTGCCATCCACAAAGGCGAGCGTCGGCGCGTAATGCGGCTTGTCGGGCAGGCGCTCGTAGGCCGCATTGCCGGATTCGAACACGCCCGTGCTGCCCCGGCTCGGCTCGCCATCGCAGATGTGCCCGAACAGGCGCGCATAGCGGCCCACCCAGTCGGGCGTCTGCCGCCATTTTGCCGTTTGTTGGAACATGGGAAAAATCGGCAGCAGGCCATCCCACCAATCCTCGCCGGTCACGAGCAGCTCCGGGCGGCCATCGCGCAGACGGTCCACCAGTTGCCGGTAGCCTTCGCGCAGGTTGAAATCCGGATCGTTGGTCCATACCTCGACCGTGTCCAGGAATACGGCGTCAAAGCCGTAGCGCTCCATCAGGCCGGTGATCTGCCGGGCCAATTCGCGCTGCCACGCGGGCGCGCCGGGATTCAACCACGCCTGCCAGCCGGTATCGTGGGCGCGGCTGGTATTCCAGTCCGGCTGGTTGCCCAGGAACACGTTGCGCGTGGCCGACTTCATGTAGCTGGACGGCCCGAACTGGTGGAAGTTGGCCGCCCAGGCGTTCGCGCAGTTGCCGCCGAACATGGGCATCAGGTGCACGCCGAGCGCCTGTGAGCCTTCACACAGCCGCGCAAAGCCCGCCTCACCGCCCATGAGCGGCTCCGGGCGGAAGTCGCCGTACTGCCAGTAGTAGCGCCCTTCCCAGCCGGGCAGGTAGGCCAGCACATGCCGCCCGTCGATGCGCTCCGCCACGTAGCGGATCGTGTCCAGCATCCGGGCGTAGTCGTTGAAGCAGAAGCCGGTCCAGTGCATCCCGTGCAGCGTGAGCACCAGCCGCACATCGCGCGCCCAGGCCGGTACGTCGGCGCGGTCTTCCCAGCGCACCAGCCCGCACGCCGCCTCTTCAAAGGCGAGCTGCGCTTCGCGGAAGGCGTCCGGATCGGCGTCGCGCGCCAGAATCCAGTCCGGAACGTCGATGCGGGCATCGAAATGGCGCGCGTCGGCGTCGTGGATCAGCTCGACCGCCGTCTGCCCGGCCAGCGGCCCCTGGCGCTCTTTGTAGGCGCACAGGCGTTTGGCGCGCTGCTGCGGGTCCTCATTCCGGAAGCCGAGCGTCCCGCCGTCCGGCAGGCGGACCAGCCACAGCGGCAGGCGCAGCGTATTCGGGTAACGCTCCATCAGGCCGTCGGCGGGCACGTCGCGCGGCGCGTCGACCATGTCCAGCGGGCGCACGTCGGGCAGGCCGCGCGCCAGCGCCTTGACCGTGGTGATGGGGTGCGGCGCGCGGGCGGTGATGTGCAGCCGCCACCCCGCCTCGCCCTCGCGCCGCATGGTCGCCTCGAACGCGCCCTCGGCGGGCTGCTGGCCGCCGCCCCAGCGCAGCCCGTCGCTGCGGATGCGCCAGCGCCCGCCGCCCTCGTCCTGCACCGTGGTGCGCTCCGGGTCCAGGCCGTACAGGTTTTCCAGCGTGATGACCTGGAAACTGAGCTTCCAGCCGTCGATGTCAAAGAGCGGGTCGCGCGCGTCGAAGCTGAGGAACTGCATGGCCGCCCGTCAGCCCTTCACGCCGCTCAAGGCGATGCCCTGCACGAAGTAGCGCTGCGCCACGATGTACACGATGAGCACCGGCAGCATGACCACCACCGCGCCGGCCATGAGCAGCGGCCAGTTGGGCTGCAAAAAGGCGTTGGGCCGCAGGTTGAAATAGGCCAGGCCAAGCTCCAGCGTGCGCATTTCCTGGCTGCGCGCGACGAGCAGCGGCCAGATCAGGTCCGTCCAGGTTCCCATGAAAGCGAACACGCCCAGCGTCGCCAGCGTCGGGCCGTTCAGGGGCAGGAACACGCGCGAGAAGATCGTCCACTCGCTCGCCCCGTCGATGCGCGCCGCGTCCTGGTAGTCGCGTGGGATGCTCAGGAAGGACTGGCGCAACAGGAAGATGCCGAACGCGCTGGACAATCCCGGCACGATCAAGCCCTGATACGTGTTGATCCAGCCCAAGCCGGATACGATCAGGTACAGCGGGATGAGCGTGATCTGGAACGGGATCATCATCGTGGTCAGGTACAGCACGAAGATCGTGTTGCGGCCCATGAAATTGAGCCGGGCGAAGCCATACGCCGCCAGCGAGCACACGATCAACTGGCCGGCCACCGTGGCGGCGGTGATGAGCACCGTGTTCAGGAAATAGCGCCCGAACGACTCGTTGGCCAGCAGTTTCTGGTAATTGCTCAGGTCAAACGAAGACGGGAGAATCTGCGGCGGATAGGCAAATTCCGACCCCGGCGGCTTGAGCGAGGTGGACACCATCCAGATGAAGGGCACGATCATCATGCCCGCCACCAGCAGCAGCACGAGATAGCCCAGGAAACGGCCAACAACCGTCACCGGGGTGCGTTTCGAAACCGTCGCTATCATGGCCGTCTCCCCTAAAACTGAATCTCGTCTGCGCGGCGGCGGCGATACCAGAACTGCACCACCGTGGCCAGGAAGATGAAGGCGAAGAGTATCCACGATTGCGCCGCCGCATAACCGAAGTCAAATTCCTGGAAGGCGCGGCGGTAGATGTGGTACACGGCGGTGTTCGTCGATTCGAGCGGGCCGCCTTTGGTCAGCACGTACACCGGCGTGAAGACCTGCAACGCGCCGATGATGCCCGTCACCGCCATAAAAAACGTCGTCGGCGCGAGGAGCGGCAGCGTCACCCGGCGGAACATGGCCCACCGGTTCGCCCCGTCAATGGCCGCCGCCTCGTACAGCTCTTGCGGGATGGCCTGTAAGCCGGCCAGCCAGATGACCATCTGGAATCCCGCCCCCTTCCATATCGTGATCAATACGATGGACGGCATGGCCGAGCGTGGATCGCCCAGCCAGTTGACGGCGGGCAGGCCCAGGCTGGTCAGCACCCAGTTCACAATGCCGACATTCGGGTCGAGCAGCGTGAGCCAGATGATCGACACGGCCACCCACGACGACACCACCGGCATGAAGAACAGGGTGCGGAACAGGTACGTGCCGCGCAGCTTCTGGTTCAGGACGAGCGCGATGGCGAGGCTAAAGGCCATGCCCAGCGGCACGGAGAGCAGCGTGTAATAGGCCGAATTGCCCATCGCCTGCCAGAAACGGCGGTCGGACAGCAGAAACGAATAATTCTGCAGGCCGATGTACGGCGCATCCTGGAAGCCCGGCTTGGTCCAATCGCGAAAGGAGAGGAAGAAGCTGAACACCAGCGGGATGAACAGGAATGCGATGATGTGGATGAGCGAGGGCAGGATGAACAGATACCCGATTCGCTCGTTAGATCGGCTCCAGAAGCGCCGCCACAGGTTCGGGCGGGGCGCTGCCTGGGCGTGTGGCAAGGCGACCTGGGTCATGGCCGGCAATCTCCGCGTTGACTACTTCCCAACATAACATCACAGTACCGCAGGCAGGGACCGGGGTGGGGATGGGCATCTACCTCAAGACCTGTGCCCACGTGACGTGCGTGCGCGTTTGACGCGCTTGACGTAAAAAGGGCCGCTCCCCGAAGGAAGCGACCCCCTTCTCGGACAGACAAGCGCTTACTTCTGAAGCTCGCGGTTGATCTCTTCCACGGCGACGGCGACTTCCGCCTCGACCTCACCACCGGCCAGGATGCGCTCCATCATGGCATCCAGGCGCTCTTCGATGGTCGGCCAGTTGGAGTACACGGAGCCGTACGGCGGGCGGCCATACTGCACTTCGTCGAAGAAGGCCTGCTCGATGGCCGGGTCCTGCGCCTGGTCAATCGCCGCTTCCGCCGCTTCCGCGTTGCCGGAGATGGCGATGCCGGTGATCACCTTCGTATCCTGGTAGGCGCGGCTCGTGGCGGCTTCCACGAACTGGCAGGCGGCCAGCTTCTTCTCTTCGGGGATGTCGGCGCGGATCACGAAGCCCGATTCATAGAGCACCGTGGCGCGGTTCGTGCCCTGCGGCTGCCCGACGACGCCGAACGACCCCTCGGTGTACTCAGGGTTGGCGCGCAGGCCGACCAGCTCCCAGTGGCCACGGTCGAACATGGCGAACTCGCCCTTCAGGAAGCGATCCAGGAAGCCGAGCTGCTGCACCATCTGGTCGAGCGTGGTGGGCGGCGGGGCAATCTTGTGGACGGTGATCAGGTCACGGAACCAGGTGATGGCTTCGATGCTCTCCGGGGAGTCCAGGTAGCCGCTGGCCGTCGAGCCGTCGGGGGCGATCACGTCGCCGCCATTCTGCCACAGGCGGTAAATCCACTCAAACGCCCACTTGCGGACGCGGAAACCCCACTGCGTGACGTTCGTCTCATCGAAGTCCGGGCTGGCCGCGTTGTTGCCGTTGGCGTCGATGGTGAGCTGCTTGCCGATTTCGATCAGGTCGTCCCACGTCCAACCGGCCTGGGGCGGCTCCACACCGGCGGCTTCAAAGGCCTTGTTGCTGTAGTAAATCGCCATCGGGGTGAAGTCGTTCGGCAGGCCATAGATCGGGCCGCCCTCTTCGCGCTGGTGAATGGCCAGCACCGAGGGGAAGAAGCGGTCCAGGTTCAGTTCGGGGACCAACTCCACGCACTCGTTCATGTCGAGCACGTAACCGGCATCGACCAGGCGGGCCAGCGTCGAGGCGTCCTGGCTCCAGATGTCCGGGGCGGTCCCGGCGGCCAGGTCGACGAGCAGCTGCGTATCGAACTCCGGCGGCGTCTCCATGGCGTTCACGTCGACGCCGGGATGCGCAGCCTCGAAGTCCGTGATGAACTTCTGGTACGCCTGGTCAAGCGGCGTGCCCTGCTCTTCAAGCGGCACCACAAAGCCGACGACGTTGAGCGTCACCTGGTCCTGCGCCAGAGCGACCGGCGCAGACAGCAGCCCCAGGATGACAACCGCGAGCAATCCGAAACGTGCTAGACGAGACATAGATCGATACCCTTTCTCAAGAACAATCTGCTCAATCGAGACCCATGTTGCTGATGTGGCCGATCCGTCAATCGTTCGATAGTCACATTCCCTTCTTCGTGGTTGCACCTCTTCCCATTCCACCCAGACCAGCCGCCCCGGCCCTACAACACGGCCAGCGCGCGCTGGTCGACTCAGGCAGGTCTCCCATGCCCGCCTGCGCGCATGGTTCTGCTCTCGCAGGCGCTATGTTGACTATACATGTTGCCCGGTCTGATCACGAGTGTATTACGGCCTGAGCCGGGTGTCAAGTTATCCTGAGAAGCAGCGTCAAAACGGCGCGCAGTTGACAGCAGCGCCGTTCGCTCGTAGACTGACAGGTTGTACAGACAAATCGTTTCGCGCACCTTGTACATCGGATACGCTCTCAATGAACGCAGTCTCTCTCTGGCAGGATGAATACGCCGAGCGCCGCTCACTGGACGGAGCCTGGACATTTTCGCTGGCCGGGCGCACCGGCGTGATCAACGTGCCCGGCGCATGGGAAGCGCAGGGCTTCCCGCGTGATACGGAAGGCCCCGCCGTGTACGAACGCCGTGTGGACGCGCCCGCCGCATGGGCCGGGCGGCGCGTGCAGCTTCAGTTTGGCGCGCTGAGCTATCACGTCGAGGCCGAGGTGAACGGCGTGCCCGTCGGGGCACATGCCGGCATGTGGGCGCCCTTCGCCTTTGACGTGACGGACGCCCTGCGGCCCGGCGCGCCGAACCACATCCGCCTCACCGTCTTCAAACCGGGCGAGCGCTACCCGATGCGCGAAGTGCTGGCCGGTTTCCTGCCCGATGTGTGCCTCGCCTTTGGCGGGGTGTGGCAATCCGCCGCGCTGGTTGCCTTTCCCGGCCCGGCGGTCAGCGACATGTGGCTGCATCCCGACCTTGACTCCGGCAACGTCACGGTCCGGGCGGCGCTGCACGGCGCGAACGGGCGCAGGCTCAGCGTGCGCATCTTCGATCCGGACGGAAAGACCGCCGCCGAAAGCCACCCGGAGCACGACGGCGCGTCCTTTGAGGCAACGTTGCATGTGGAGCCGGTCCGGCCCTGGTCGCCCGCCCATCCGGACCTCTACACGCTGGAGATCGCCGTCGACGCGATGGGCGGTGGGCCAGGCGCGGTTGCCCGGCGGCGGTTCGGCTTCCGCGCGCTGAGCCACGAGGGCGAGCAGTTAATGTTCAACCGCCAGCCCGCCAGTTTGCGCGGCGTGCTCAACTGGGGCTGGTATCCGGACCAGCTTGCGCCCGCCCCCGACGAGGCGACCATCCGCGACGAGTTCCGCCGGGTGCGCGCGATGGGCTTCAACCTGATCAAACTGTGCCTCGTCGTGCCCTCGCCGCTGTATTTCGACCTTGCCGACGAGATGGGCATGTTCCTGTGGCTGGAACTGCCCATGTGGCTGCCCGACGTCACCGACCGGCTGCGCGACCAGGCCCCGCACGAGTACCGCGACATCCTGCGTGAGGCGCATTCGCACCCGTCCATCGTGTTATACAGCCTGGGCTGCGAGCTTGGCGAAAACGCCGACGCCGCGTTCCTGGGCCAGTTGAACGCGCTGCTGCGGCATAGCGCCACCGGCATCCTCGCCTGCGACAACAGCGGCTCCGGCGAGGCGTACGGCGGCCTGACCTTTGACTACGCCGACTTCAACGATTACCACTTTTACTGCGACCTGCACTATTTCGCGCCGCTCGTGGACCATTTCCGGCGCGATTGGCGTCCGGCCCGGCCCTGGATTTTCGGCGAGTTCAACGACATGGACGATTACCGCGACCTGGACGAGATCGCGGCGGCGTCCGGCGGCGAGTTGCCGTGGTGGTACACAGCCCGCAACCCGATCCACGCCGAAGACAGGCTCGCCTATCACCGCCAGCGCGAGCGCATGGCGCAACTGGACCTGGGCGCGGGCTTCGACGGGCCGGCCATCCAGCGCATCAGCCGGGCGCAATCCTTCGTCGTCCGCAAGCACATCCTGGAAAAAGTCCGGGCGCGGGCGGGCATGGGCGGCTACGTCGTGACCGGGATGCGCGACACGCCGCTGGCCACCTCGGCGGTGTTCGATGACCTGGGCCGGGCCAAGTACGACGCCGCAGCGTTCCGGCAGTTCAACGCCGACACGGTCCTGATCCTGGAACAGGGCCGCGCCCGGCGCTGGATTCACGGCGGCGACCGGCCCACGCCGCAGGACCTGCACAACCACGTCGGCGGCGCGCCGGTCAGCCTGCGCCTTGTGCTGTCCGGCGCGTCGCCGGAGCCGCCCGCCCGGCAGGCGCGCTGGCGGCTGCTCACGCCAAACGGCGCGGCGGCGCTGTCCGGCTCGGTTGAATTGCCCGCCGCGCCGGGCCTCTTGTGCGAGATCGCCCGCCTGGACTTCCACCCGCCCGTCTTGCCCGTGCCCGGCGAGTGCACCCTCGCCGTCGAGGTGGGGGACGTGCGCAACACGTGGCCGTTGTGGTTCTACCCGCCCGTGCTGGAGTGGCCAGACGGGCTGATGCTCTATGACCCGGCGGGCTGTCTGGCCGGATTGGACGATCTGGCCACTGCCGCCCGCCCGATCTCCGAGGTGAGCGCGGCGTCGCCCGGCAGTGCGCTGCTGATCACGAGCCTTTTTACGCCCGCCGTCGAAGCATTCGTGCGCAACGGTGGGCGCGCCCTGTACCTGAACGCCGGCGCGGGCGGCTTGCCGGTGAATGCCTGCCCGTTCTGGCGCGAATCGATCAAGTTGCTGTACGATCATCCGGCGCTGGCGGACTTTCCACACCGGGGCCACGCCGATCTTCAGTTCTACCATCTGGCGACGGACCACGCGCTGGACTCGGCCCGGCTCGCGCGGCTCCTGCACGATGGCGACCGGCTCCGGCCCATCATCCGCCGGCTGGATGCGCGCCTCTTCACGCTCTCGGAGTATCTGGTCGAGCTGAAGCTGGGCCGGGGCGCGCTGCTGGCATCCACGCTGCGCTTCTGGGGCGGCGCGGGCGACCAGGTGGCCGGCTTGCGGGCCAGCCCGGCGGGCCGCTGGCTGCTGCGCCGTGTGCTAGAGTATATGCTGCAAGGTCAAGCATTATCCGCTGGAACATGACCATGATTACCATGCTCGAACGCGGAAAAGACGCCGATCCGCTCTATATCCAGGTCGCCAACATCCTGCGGGCGAACATTCAGCGCGGCGAGTGGCGCGACGGCGACATGATCCCGCCCGAAACCACGCTGTGCGCCCAGTTCGACATCGCGCGCGGCACGCTGCGCCAGGCGCTACAAATCCTGGAGCGCGAAGGCTACCTGTATCGCGAACAAGGGCGCGGCACGTTCATCCGTGTGCCCGAACAGGAAGGCAGCAGCCGGTTTCTGGCCTTCGTCGTGCCCTACATCCGCGACTCATCGGTGTCGGCCATCCTGGTGGGCTTTCAGCGCGTGGCGGAAGAGGCGGGTTACCCGGTCATCTTCCACCACGTGAACAACAGCGTGGCGCAGCAGCAGGACGTGCTGCAAAAACTGGCGCGGCAGGGCGTGAGCGGCGTCGCGCTGTACCCCGTGGACTCGGAATCCACCGGCGTCATCGATGCGATGGTCGAAAATGGCTACCCGCTCGTGCTCGTGGACCGCTACCTGAAGGCGCTGTGCACCGATTACGTCATGGCCGATCACTTCGGCGGCGCGCTGCAGGCCACGCACTACCT
>JADZBY010000398.1 GCA_020851855.1 Anaerolineae bacterium | reverse complement strand
GGAGAGGGGCCAGGGGTGAGGGCCTCTCCCTAATTCACCCGTTCCCAGGTGCTCGCGCCCGTGGTCGATTCGATGAAGACGAACGTCTCGCGGCCCAGCGAGGTCAGGAAATGCCGACCGGGGCCGGGGACGTAGTTCCCGTTGGCGTCGAGCGTGCCGCCCGGTTGGTAAACGTACACCGTATTGAGCGCCAACTCCGGCGTGGTCGCCCAACCGAGCGCCTCACGCAGGCCCGGCGTCTCGCGCCACAGCTTGCCAAAGCCGCGCCGGGGCTGGTAAAGCGCATCGCCCGGCGGCGTGAGCGTCGCATCAATCTCCGGATCGACGCCATCCTCGTAAGCATCCTGGTAAATGCGCCATTCGCCCGCGTCCGGGTTGTCGGGCGACGTGAGCAGCACCCAGATCACCTTCTGGGTCGAAATCCAGAACATGTAGCCGCGCTCAAAGTCCTGTTGGGCAATGTACAACTCGGCGCGCGTCTCCGTCGGGAAGGCGCTCAGCGTCGGCGTCGGGCCGGGCGGCGTGGCGGTGATGACGGCCTGGAGCGGCGCGCCCGTGGTTGGCGTGGGCGATGGCGTGCCCGTGGCGGCGTTCGGGTCGGTGGTCGGGCTGGGCGCGGCGGCGACTTCCGGCGGCGTCACGGTAACCTGGATCACGTTCGGATCGGGCGTGGGCGACACCACCACTACCACGTAAAACGGCGGAAGACCGCCCTGACAGGCAGCGACGCCCACCGCTACCAGGAGCAGCGTGCTGATCAGCAGAATTCGTCTCTTCATCATGCACTCCCGCGCCGAGAAGCTGTGCCTGCCCGGCGCACCATTAAACCTTGAGTCAAACACAGGCATTGTATCATCCTCGCCCGTGCCCGTCGACCGGTGTTTGCGCCGCGCTGGGCCGTTCGCCGGTCAATCGTCAGGAAGGGGAGCCGGTTGCCCATCCGACCAGCCGTGCTACAATTCAGCGTACACACGTGCAAAGACGGCCCGCCGCTGAGCTTTGCCCGAAGACGCCCCTGGGCCTGTGGCCGGGACGCCCATCCGCCAGCCACAGCGGCCAGCATCACGGAGATCTACATGAGCCTGGATGACTTTCTGTTCCGGGGCGACCTGGCCGATATGGACCCGGACGTCGCGGATTTGATCAACCTCGAGGCCGAGCGCCAGATGCGGCGGCTGATCCTCATCCCTTCCGAGGCGACCATTCCCTGGGCCGTCCGGCAGGCGCTCTCGTCGCCTTTCCACAACATTTACGCCGAAGGCTATCCGCCCGAAGAAACGCGCCAGATGACCGAGGCGCACATTCTTGATCTCGACTACCGGCTGGCCGATTTCCGCCGCTACGCCGACCCGCGCTATTACAAGGGCAC
Organism: Anaerolineae bacterium; assembly: GCA_020851855.1. Lineage (GTDB taxonomy): Bacteria > Chloroflexota > Anaerolineae > Aggregatilineales > UBA2796 > JADZBY01. The sequence goes on along the minus strand of JADZBY010000398.1, from coordinate 2,219 downwards.
GGAATTTGCGGACGCCGTCGAGGCGCTGGCCCGGCGGCGCGCGGCGGAAATCTTCGCCACGGAGAAGTACAGCGCCGATAAACTGTGGGTGAACGTCCAGCCCCTGTCCGGCGCGCCCGCCAACAGCGCCGTCTACACCGCCCTGATCCAGCCCGGCGACACGATCATGGGCATGGACCTGCTGCATGGCGGCCACCTGACGCACGGCAGCCCGGCGGCGCGCAGCGGCAAGCAGTACCGCGCCGTGTTCTACGGCGTCGATCCGGCCACCGAGCGCATCGAGTATGACCGCGTGCGCGAGATCGCGCTGGCCGAGAAGCCCAAGATCATCATCGCCGGTTATTCGTCCTATCCCTGGACCGTCGATTGGGCGCGCTTCCGGCAGATCGCCGACGAGGCGGGCGCGCTGCTCATGGCCGACGTGGCGCATGTCGCAGGCCTGATCGTGGCGGGCGTGTACCCGTCGCCGGTGGGCCTGGCCGATATCGTGACCTTCACCACGCACAAGACGCTCGGCGGGCCGCGCGGCGCGGTGATCATCACCCACCGGGCCGACATGGGCCGCAAGCTGGACCGGGGCGTCTTCCCCGGCGAGCAGGGCGGCCCGCACATGAACACCATCGCGGCGCTGGCCGTCGCGCTCAAGCTGGCGAGCACCGGGCAGTTTAAGGCGCTGCAAGAGCAGACCGTGCGCAACGCGATGCACCTCGCGGCGGCGCTGGCCGGGCGCGGCGTGAAGCTGGTCTATGGCGGCACGAACACGCACCTGCTCAACGTGGATTGCCGCCCGTTCACCGGCCCGGATGGCTCGCCGCTGAGCGGCGACATGGCGGCGCGCCTGCTCGACCTGGTCGGCGTCACCTGCAACCGGAACACCATCCCCGGCGACGATTCCGCCGCCCGGCCCAGCGGTATCCGCATGGGAACGCCGTGGATCACGCAGCGCGGCTTTAAAGAGCCAGAAATCGAGGCGCTGGCGGATATCATCGCGGACGTGCTGAGCGCGGCGCGGCCCTTCAGCTACGACGGCAAGGGCGGCAGGGCAGATTTGCGCGCCAAAATCCCGTTCGACGCGCTGCAGGCGGCGCGGCGGGCTGTGGCCGAATTGTGCGACGCGGCGGGCATCGATTACAGCACGCCCGTCGTGGGCAGCCGCGCGCCGGAGCGTGGCCGCGACCACGTCCGGCTGTGGGCGAAGCTCAACGGCGAGTCCGGCCCGGCGCAACTGGAGATTCGCGGCCCCGGCGTGCGATCCTTCCTGCGCTACGCCCTCACCAGCCCGGTGCTCGCCCTGCGCGATGGGGAGTCCGAGCCGAGCAGCCTCTTAGACGCCGACGGCGCGCTGGTCGCCCAGGGCGCGCTCACCCGCATCAGCGAGGACCTGTACCAGTTGGCGGTCGAGGCAAACGGCGAGCGGGCGGCGGCCTGGCTGCAGGCGCTATCGGATGGCTTCGTTGTTCACGACGAGGGCGACCTGTACGGCAAACTGCCCGGCCCGTTTGCCGTGCGCCGTGTACCCGTCACGCGCCCGCCGGAGCCGGTCGATCAGCACGCGCTGGCGGCGAGCATGGCGCGCAAAGCGTATTTCGTCGGCGCGCATGGGGCGAGACTCTCCGCTCCCGCCTGCCCGGCGCTGCCCGTTTTCACCTGGGAAGAACCCGCAGACGCGCCGCTCAAGCGCACACCGCTCTTTGATCTGCACAAAGCGCTTGGCGCAAAGATCGTGCCCTTCGCCGGGTACGAGATGCCCGTCTGGTATAAGGGCGTCAGCCAGGAACACGCCGCCGTGCGGACCGAGGCCGGCCTCTTCGACGTGTCGCATATGGGCGTCTGGGAAGTCAGCGGCCCGGATGCGGAGTATTTCCTGTCTGGCCTGACCAGCAACGACGTGCTGGCGCTCGCCCCCGGTGAAGCGCACTACAGCTACCTGCTCGGCGTGGACGGCGTGCCGCTGGACGACATGTACCTGTACCGGCTCGGCGCGGACCGCTTCATGATGGTGGTCAACGCCAGCAACAACGACAAAGACTGGGCCTGGGCCAACGCCGTACGCGACGGCGCGGTGATGATCGACCCGGCGCGGCCCGGCGCGGCGCTCGTGGACGATCCGTCGCGCGTCACACTGCGCGACCTGCGCGCGCCGTCCACCGGGGCGGATCGCCGCGTGGACATCGCCCTGCAAGGCCCGAAGAGCCAGGACATCCTGCTGAGCCTGCCCG
>JADZBY010000397.1 GCA_020851855.1 Anaerolineae bacterium | reverse complement strand
CGCACGCGCAAGCATCGCAGAACATGAATTTCCGCGAGGAATACGCCCGCCTGCGCCAGCCGACGTTCTGCATGGGCTGTCACGGGTCGGGCTTCAGCGAGGACACCGGCGCGTTCCTGTTCGAAGGTGTCGTGTGTAGCAACTGCCACTTCACGGAGAACAACATCGAGCACCCGCCCGCGCCGATGGTCATCGCCAGCGACTCGCAGTCGTGCGGCGCGTGCCACAACGGTGCGCATGCGCCCAGCTACGACGAGTGGCTGGGCAGCGGGCACGCCGCCGCCAGCATCGACTGCGTGGACTGCCACACGCCGCACAACAACGGCTTGCGCCAGGGCAGCGTGAACGATACCTGCGGCAATTGCCACGTGGAAGCCACCCTCGATCCCGTCCACATGGGCGAGGACCTGGACTGCAAGAGCTGCCACATGCGCCGCGAGACGGACGCTTCCGGCATTCACGTTATCGCCACCGGACACGACATGTCGATTGATCCGGGCACGTGCGCCGAATGCCATGGCAATGTCCACATCCTGAGCGCGGTGCGTGCGGGCGTCATCGAGGGCACAGAGGAAGCGCCCGGCGTCGCCGCCAGCGTCCACAGCGGCGCTGGCTCTGGGGCGGCGTCACCACAGGCCACGACCGAGGACGAGCGCGCGGTCGAAGCCCAACAGAACGTAACGCTCGGCATTATCGGCGGTGCGCTGGGCACGCTGGTGCTCGTCGCCATCGGTGCGCTGATCCTGCGCCGCCTGAGAGCATGAGAAGAAGAACAGGTGAAGACGATGAGCCAGACGGAACTGCGCCGGCTCTCACGACGTGAATTTGTCAAGCTGCTGGGTGGCCTGGGGCTGGGCATGGCGGCGATGGAACTGCTTCAGATGCAGTTCCTCGCCCACGATGCGCCCACCGTGCAGGCCGCCGAGAGCGAGGTGAAAGGCCCCTACTGGGCGATGGTCATCGACCTGGAGACGTGCATCGGCTGCCAGCGCTGCGTGTACGCCTGCCAGGCCACCAACGACACGGCCACCGACCACCGCTGGAACATCCTGATCCAGGATGATACGACGTTCGGCCAGCCGGTGTTCATCACGCGGCCCTGTATGCACTGCGAGCACGCGCCCTGCGTGGAAGTGTGCCCGGTCAAGGCCACCTACCACCGCCCGGACGGCCTCGTTGAGATGAATTATGACCGCTGCATCGGCTGCCGGTACTGTATGGTCGCCTGCCCGTACGGCGTGCGCGTCTTCAACTGGGAGTACAACGACCAGGAGAACCCGCAAGCGCCGACCTGGGGCCGCCCGGAAGTGCCGCGCCGCCCGCGTGGCGTCGTCGAGAAGTGCACCTTCTGCACGCACCGCATCGACGCCGGGCTGGAGCGTGGCCTCGTGCCCGGTTATGACCGCGCCGCCACGCCAGCCTGTGTGAACATCTGCCCGACCAGCGCGCGCGTCTTTGGCGACCTGCGCGATGAGAATAGCCCGGCCTCGCAAAAGCTCAAGGGCCGCCAGGCAATCGTGCTGCGCGCCAACCTGGGCACGAAGCCGCGCGTGTTCTACCTGCTGCCACGCTGAGGACGGAAGTGAGGCGTACTGATGAGTAACCCGATCACGTTCTTCCGCCGCCATCCGTTCTGGCTGTGGATTGCCATGCTCATTCCCATCGTCGGCGCTGGCGTCGTTGCCGGCCTGATGGTGCTCACCCAGGGGTTGGGCGTCACCGCCCTGAGCGATCTCGCCCCGTGGGGCCTGTGGATCGTCACCGATCTGTCGTGCATCGCACTGGCGGCGGGCGCATTCTCGATCTCCGCGTTGACCTATCTCGCCGGGTTGAAGCCGCTTCAGCCGCTGGCGCGCATGGCGGTGTTCATCGGCCTGCTCGGCTACACCGGCGCGATGCTGTGCCTGTTTGTGGACATCGGGCGGCCAGAGCGCTTCTGGCACGGACTGGTGTACTGGAACGTGCACTCCATGCTCTGGGAAGTGACGATGTGCATCGTCCTGTACTTCAACGTGCTGCTGCTCGAAGTCTTCCCGCTCGTCGTGGAATTGCCCATCTTCGACCGCTTTAAGGCGCTGCGCAAGCTGGGCCACCGCATTCACCGCTTCGCGCCGGTGTTGGCCATCATGGGCCTCACCCTCTCGCTGCTGCACCAATCCAGCCTGGGCGCAACGTATGGCGTCGTGGCGGGGCGCGCATCGCTCTTCCGCGCCACCATGCCGTTGCTGTTCATCGTCTCGGCGGTCGTGGGCGGCATGGCCTTCACCGTGCAGATGACGCTCATCGTCCAATGGCTGAAGCGGCGCGTTTTTGTGCCGCGTGCGGTGCTCTTCCAGGTCGGTCAGGTGGCCGGCTTCGTCCTGCTCGTGTACCTGTACATGCGCTTCTGGGACAGCACGGCGGGCAACTACGGCTACGTGCCCGGTCGCAGCGAAGCCGACACGCTGCTGACGCAAGGGCGCAACTTCGCCATCCCGTTCTGGGGCCTGGAGATGATCCTGGGCGGCGTGGTGGCGGCCATCCTGTTGATCCTCGCCCGCGTGCGGCAAAGCGCGACCCTGCTCATGCTCGGCTGCGGTTTGGCCATGGCCGGCATCGTCGCCAATCGCTGGAACACCACCATGCTGGCCTTCACGCTGCCGCTCTCGACCGAACCGTACCTGACCGTGCCCGGCGTGACGCGCTACACGCCGAATCTCGTGGAATGGGCGACGTCCATCGGCATCGTGGCCGGACTGACGCTTGCCTTCAGCCTGGGCGTGAAATTCCTGCCCGCCTTCCGGGGTGTGGAAGTGCCCGAAAGCTCGCCTGCGCCGGTGAAAGAGGCCATGCCCGCGCCCATGCCCGCCGGAGGTGACTGATGGCCATCGACCAACTGCTGACCAATACCGTCCTGCTGCTTCTGTTCAT
>JADZBY010000396.1 GCA_020851855.1 Anaerolineae bacterium | reverse complement strand
GTCGGGGCCGGGCATCGCCGCGCACATGGCATCGGGGCCGGGCATCGCCGCGCCAGATGCCGAAGGGTGGCTCGCGAGCCGCCCGCACACGTGCCCTTTTTCGCCTTTTCCCTCTCCCCTCTCCACGCGGAGTACCGCGTGGAGAGGGGCCGGGGGTGAGGGTCGTCTTTCACCGCATCTCTTGCCCGCCCGTGACGTTGATGGCCTGCCCGGTCATGTAGCTCGACTGGTCCGAGGCCATGAACACCAGCACGTTGCACACATCCTCATACGTGCAGCCGCGCTTCATAGGAACCTGATCGATGTAGCGCTGGCGCACCTGCTCCTCGGTGATGTTCCACTTCTTCGCGTACTGCTTGTACAGCGAATTGACCCACAGCGGCGAATCGAGCAGGTTGCCGGGCAGGATGGCGTTCACGCGCACGCCGTATTCGGCCATCTCCAGCGCGACGCTCTGCGTCAGGCCCACGCCGCCGAACTTCGACGCCGCATAGGCCGAGTTCTTGTAGCTGCCCTTCTTGCCGGACTTCGAGTTGATCTGGATGATGTTGCCGCTGCCCTGTTCCTTCATGACGCGGCAGGCGTGTTTGCAGCACAGGAAATAGCCGACGAGGTTGACCTCGATCACGGCGCGCCACTTGTCCGCCGGGAAGTCTTCGATGGCCTCGGAGATCAGGATGCCCGCGTTGGATACGAGCAAATCCAGCCGCCCGAACTCCGCAACCGCGCGGTCCACCATCGCGCTGACCTGCGCCTCGTCGGTCACGTCGATCTTCATACCGAGCGCGCGGCGGTCCGGGTAGTCTTTTGTGATCAGGTCTGCCGTTTCGACCGCCGCTTCCCCGTTCAGGTCGGCCACCAGCACATGGCAGCCCTCTTTCGCCAGTCGCAGCGAGATGGCCTGCCCCAGCCCTTGTGCGCCGCCCGTGACGATGGCGATGCGGTCTTCAAGAATGCGTGTCACGTGTACTCACTCCTGTCCATTCAAATGCAATGACACCCTCACTCCCCCGCCCCTCGCTCCCATCGCGCAAGGGGGAAAGCCAAGACGCCGTCTGTATTTTCGCCCCTCTCCATCAGGGAGAGGGGTCGGGGGTGAGGGTGAACGCGCTCGCTCACGTCGTGCGCCGGTCCGCGCCAAAGACGCCCGGCCCGCCGCCCAACGCATCGATCACGCGCCGCCAGCTATCGCCTTCTGTCCCCATCGGCTCGCGGCTTCGCTCGTGGCGGTTCTTGTCGATGAACTCTTCCAGGTCCGCTTTGAGCCGCTCCCAGATCGCCCGTTGTACGGCGACGAAGTCCTCGATCCCGGCAGCATCCGACGCCGCTTCCAGCAGACGCCGGAAGTGAGGCAGACACAGGCCCGACGAATCGCGAAACGCCGCCATCAGGCGCTCGTCGCCCAGGTATTGGCCTATGGTCTGGATGTACATCGTCTCTGCGCCGTCGAGGTGTTCACAGGCGGCGCACCGCCCGTCCGCTTTGAGCTTCTGAGCCAACGCCGAGCCTGCTTTGCCCAGCCGCCGCGCCAGCCCGGACCGGACGTCACTCCGGACGGGTGTGCGGGCGATGGTTTGCAGCGCCTCGTCTAGCGCGGCGCGATACAGAATAGCTGTGCCCAGCGAGCCGCCGCTCAGCCGCAGCAGCGTCCAGCCGTGCTCGTTGCACAGGCCGCGCCGGTCGCGAAATTCTTGCTGCGAGTCCACGTCGATGACGAACTCGTACAGCAGCGTGTCGAGAAAACGCTCCGCATCGCGCCGCAGCAGCGCGCACACCGCGCAGCCCGGCTTCGGCAGCCGGTCGAGCAAGTCATACAGGGAGAGCGGCGTCAGTGGCGTTGCCATGCGCCGTCAGTCCAGCATCAGGCGCAATAATTCCTCTTCGGCCTCGACCGTCCACTCGCGCCCATCCTTGAGCTTGGCGTACACGGTCGGGAATTTGTCTCTCAGGTCCGGCAGCGGCGTGAGCGGCAGGTCGTTGATCTGCGGGAAGATCACGACTTTGCCGGGGAACGTCGCATCGCGCACCGCGATCAGGCCGTCGCGCGCCGCTTCCAGCGATCCGATGGCCGCCACGGCGCGGTTGGGCGACAATTCGCCCGACTCCGCCTGGCTCAGCATCAGCCGCAGATCGTCGATGGTCGAGGCGGAGTGCCCGAAGTGCCGCGCGCCCTTCAGGTACACGTCGCTCAGGTCCAGGTTGGTCATCGTGCCGCGCGCCACGCCGGCGAAAACGTTCATCGAGCCGCCCGGCGCAAGGTAGGTGGCCGCGTCCGCGATCACGGCGGGCACGGGGGCCAATACGACGATGTCGTCAAAGCCCTGCGCCTTGAAGTCCTGCATGGCCGCCGCGTAGTCGTCCTTGTGCATCGGATTCAGGCACACGAACTGAATGCCCTTCGCCTCGGCCTCGGCGGCGAAACTGTCCTTGAGGTCGTTCAGGCGCAGGTCGCTCACGTCGGTGCACACCACAAGCCGCGGCCCGTCCGCCACCTGGATGGCGCGCTGGACGTGCATCCGCCCCATCGGGCCGCCCGCCCCGACGAACCACGCCCGCCCGCCCGGCTTCAATTCCGAGCGCGCCGGGTACGCGCTGTACGCCTGGGCGATGTCCGGCCCCGGCCCACCGACGTACAGCCAGCGGTTGTAGTGCACCCGCCCGATGTCCACCGAGGTCAGGCGCGGCATCGGCGCATGGGCGATCAGGGCGAAAACGCCGAAATTCGCCAGGTGCGGGCTGGCTGTTTCGACGACCTGCGGGTCGTTGCCCAGGAGAATGATGTCGTCCACCGGCGTCGCCGGCGGCTGGCCCAGGTCGGGCGCGTCGATCACCTCGACGCCGAGCGCCGCCGCACGCTCGCGCAGCCACGTCGCAAACGCCGCCGGCACGTTCGTCAGCATCAGCCGGGCGGGCGCGCTCATCTGGTCAAACCCGGCGCTGATGGTGTACGGCGTCGTATCGTTCGGGTCGGTCCCGATGATCCAGGCCGTGCCCTTCGGTTTGAGCGCGGTGCGGTACTTCAGCCCATAGGCGGCGATGACGCACGCCCACGGCTCGGTCAGGCCGCTCTCGGCGTAGCCGGTCGTGGGCTGCACGGGCAAGAGGTAGTTGCCGTGGTCGCCGTTCAGGATGCGCTGATCGATGACGTTGTACCTGGACAGCCCGCCCTGAATCTCGTAGCCATAGGCGTAACCGACGCCGTTCACGAACACGTCGGCCTGGATGATGAAGCGGTCGCCCACCTTGTATTGCTCGCGCAGGTTTTCACCCACGCCGACCACGGTCATGCTCACCTCGTGGCCGAGCACAATCGGGTTCTGGTCAAGATTCTTGCGGTAAATGCGCGGGTGTTCCGGCCCCAGCGAGATGACCTTGATGTCCGAGAAGCACAGCCCGCACGCATCGTGCCGCACCAAAAGCTGATCCGGCCCGTATTCCGGGATGGACGTCTCGATGGTGTGCTCGTCGCGGCCCAGGTGCTCGAATCCGGCCCCAAAGAGCGGCCAGACCCGGTTTTTCTCCGGCAATGGCGCGTCGGCGCGGCGGTAATCGGCCAGCTTATCGTGTACCTTC
>JADZBY010000395.1 GCA_020851855.1 Anaerolineae bacterium | reverse complement strand
TCCGGCTGGGCCATCGAAGCGCTCATTGGCAAGACACTCATGGTAATCCGCTCCTCCCCTGGCCAACGCAGCAATTGCAGCCAAAAGCAGTGCTGATGTGGTGATCAACGCCGCCGCGCGTCAGAAGTTGCGGCGCGTATCCCACTTTGGTTAACTTGCGCGATTATAACACTGCCAGATAGCAATAATAGCGCCAATGGGCGTGGATGGCATCTTTTTTGGGAGTTAAGCGACGGGTGAGGCGCTCTGCTTAGTTTCTGACGGGCGGCGGCGAGTCGAAGAACAACTGCCACCACAACTGCCAGTTCTGCGCGGCGCTCTGGTCGGCGGGCGGCGGTGCGACGACCAGCGTCGGGGCGGGCTGGGGCGTGGTCTGGGCGGGCACGGGCACGACGAGCATCTCATCGTTGCGGATCATGCGGCCATCGCGGCGCGCCCACTGTTCGATGAAGGCGTCGCTGTTCACGAAATTCAGCTCGGTGTGCAGGGCGGTGGCCTGGGCTTCCAGCGTGGCGATGCCGTTCATCAGCTCGCCGCGCTCGGCTTCGATACGGCGTCCGGCGGCGATGCGCCCGCTAAAATTGATGGCCAGCAGCAGGCTGATGGCCAGAATCGCGCCAAACACGATTTGCATGCTCGAAATCTGGCGCGGCGGGGCAGCGGGGCGCTTGTCGGCAGCGTTTCGAGGGGCCGCCGGTGTGCTCGATGGTGCGCTCTGGGAAGCCATAGGACGCCGTAGTTCTCCCGGACAAACAAAAGACCCAGGTCGGGCCTGGGTCCTGTGCCGAAGGTGGGAGTCGAACCCACATGACCGTACGGTCACTACGCCCTGAACGTAGCGCGTCTGCCAATTCCGCCACTTCGGCGTGGTGAGAAGTATTGTAGGCGGGCAAGGCCAAACTGTCAAGGGCGGCGCGTGGGGTAATCGCTGCAAATACCCTCACCCCCGGTCCCTCTCCATGTCCGTCACTCCCAGAGGGGACCCCCGACGGCATGGAGAGGGGTGATCACCCGCCCTGTCGCCGCGCGATCCCCCTCTCTACGCTGTACTCGGCGTGGAGAGGGGGCCAGGGGGTGAGGCGCTTTCCGTCTGGCTGCCTCAGCCCACACTTTTGAGGCGATTTCCCTGGGGTGGCGCGCGGCAATTTCGCGGGTCTTTCTCCCCGTCCGCGCGCCGCTGCCGCCCGGTCGCCGGTTTGGCAGCCAGGTCTGAACCGTTGCATAATCTCCCGTGTGTCTGCCCAACAGCAGACACGCCCCAAGCGTGTATCGGTTGGCCCCGGTGTTGTGCCCAGAGAAGCGAGTGGTTCTGTGAGTGAATTTCTCTTGATTCGCCATGCCGTCAACGACTTCGTCAAAACAGGCCGCCTGGCCGGGTGGACGCCCGGCGTGCACCTGAACGAGGATGGCCGCGCCCAGGCCGAAGCGCTCGGCCACAGGCTGGCCAAGACGCGCATCGACGCCCTGTATTCCAGCCCGCTGGAGCGCACCGTCGAGACGGCAGAAGCGGTGCTGGCCCACCACCCGCACCTCAAGCTCAACCTGCTCGACGACGTGGGCGAAGTCCGCTACGGGACGTGGCAGGGCGCGGAGATCAAGTCGCTGGTGAAGCGCAAGATGTGGCGCGTGGTGCAGATCAATCCCAGCCGCGCCCGGTTTCCCGGCGGTGAGAGTATGCGCGAAGCCCAGATGCGCGCCGTGAACGCCATCGAGATGCTCAACGAGCGCCATCCGCGCAGCGCCATCGCCGTGGTGTCGCACAGCGACATCATCAAGATGATCGTGGCGCATTATCTGGGCGTGCACCTCGATCTGTTCCAGCGCATCGACGTGTCGCCCGCATCGTTGACCATCCTGCGGCTCGGTTATGGGCGGCCCGTCCTGGTCCAGCTGAACGAGGCGAGCTATTTGCCGCCGCCGCGCCAGCCGAAGGCCGACGAGCGGTCCATCACGGCCATCCGCCCGGCCACGGCGCTGACGCTGGACGCGGTCGGGGAGCCGGGCGCGCGGATGTTTTTCCTTCAGGCCGCCGGGCCGGACGTTGCGCCGGTCACCTTTGCGCTGGAGAAGACGCAGGCGCTCCTGCTGGCCGGGCAGATCGAGGCGTTTCTGGCGGAGATGGGGTCGCCAACGGATGGTGAAGTCCCACCCGCGCCGCCGCTTGCCGCTCCGGAGCCGCTCATGTTCCGCGCCGGGGGATTCACGCTAAAATATGAGGGCGCGGATGGGCTGGTAGGCCTCGTGGTGTCAGAGATGCTTGGCGAAGGGCAGGGCGCGCCCCGCACGGTAGCGCTGTGGGCGACGCCCGGCCAGTTGCACAGCCTGGCCGCCCAGGCCCGCGCCGTCGCCGCACGTGGCCGCCAGCAGCAGGCCTGACTCACGCACACGGAAGGAATACGGACGGATGCCAGGTATTGAGATCGAACTCAACCCGGTCAGCTTCATCACGGTGGGCACGATTGGGCCGAAAGGGAAGCGCGAATTTTTCCTGCAAGCCGGGGATGAGACGCAGATCGTCTCGTTGACCATCGAAAAAGAACACGCCCGCGCCCTGGGCGAAGCCATCCGCGAGATGCTCGACGGGCTGGCCAAACGCGCCGACCGCCCGCTCAGCCGCGACGACGAGGTGAGCCGCGTCAACATGGACCTGCGCGAGCCGGTCGTGAGCCGCTTCCGCGTGGCGCAGTTGGGCCTGGGCTACGACGAGGACCGGGACATGGTCATCCTGGTGGCGCAGGAATTGGTCCTGGCCAGCGCCGACGAGGAAGAAACGGAAGAACCGATTGAGGACCGGCTGGAAGAAGCCCAGCCGGGCGTGGCGCGCTTCTGGGCAACGCGCCAGCAGATGCGCCAGCTGAGCCAGCACGCCGCACAGGTCATCAAACAGGGCCGCGCCGACCCGGCCAGCAACGGGCGCGTGCTTTACTACTGGACATAGATCACTTTGTTTATATCCTGATTAGGGACCGGCGTGTATCGTAGGGCGGAGCGGGGATGAAATGAGGTAGTGGGCGGGTTATGGCGCAAACGAGCGGGGTAAGCCTGCCAGCGGATTGTGACCGCGTCCTGCGCATACTCAGGAACGGCACAATGCGCGAGGCGCACGGCATGTTGCGGTGGAGTTCCAATAGCGCCTTTCTGGTGTCTATCGCGGATGGCGACCTGACCTTGCTGACGGTCTACAAGCCCCAGCGCGGCGAGCGGCCCCTCTGGGACTTCCCCGAAGGAACGCTGTGTTACCGCGAAGCGGCGGCCTTCACCATGTCCCAGGCGCTCGGCTGGCAGATCGTGCCGCCCACCATCGTGCGCGACGGCCTGCGCGGCGTCGGCTCCGTCCAGTTCTACGTGGAGCACAACCCCGAAGAGAACTACTTCACGCTCGACGAGCAGCACGTCGAGCCGCTGATGCGCTTCGCCGCCTTCGATTACATCGTGAACAACGCGGATCGTAAGGGCGGGCACTGCCTGCTCGATGACCAGCGCCATCTGTGGGGCATTGACCACGGCATCTGCTTCCACGTCGCGCCCAAATTACGCACCGTGATCTGGGATTTCGCCGGCCAGCCGGTCCCACCTGCGCTTTTGCAGGATGTCGAGCGTGTGTACTGCGGCCTGGAAGAGCGCAATTCGCCCCTGCGCGCCGAGATGGACTCGCTGCTGGCCGACGCGGAGATACAGGCGCTTCTGGCCCGGATGCGCCGCATTTTGCAGCGCCGAGAGTACCCACGCCCCGGCCCCGGCCCAAACTACCCCTGGCCGCCCGTGTGAGGCGAGCAGGCTGTATCCGCCGAAAGAACCGTTACGCCCGTCGGATGACGGCTTCTGGGTGAGGCCAAAACAAAACGCCGGTCGATCAGGTTTCCCCGCCGACCGGCGCTCCGTAGCTCTGAATCAAGATGAGGTTATGACATGCTCCTATCTTACACCCCACCCCACAACATGTCATAACCTCATGCTCATAGAATAGCCCAGACCCGCTAAAAATGTCCTATATAATCCCTCAACGTTTGCCGCCGCTGGGGATTTGTCAGAGCAGCAGCGACAAACCGCCGTCCAGGCTGAGCGCCTGCCCGGTGCACAGGTCGCTTTCCGCGCTGGCGAAGTACAGCACCGCCCCGGCGATGTCTTCGGGAACGCCGACGCGCCCCAGCGGAGCCGCCGCCGCCAGTTTGTCCTGGTTCTCCTTGAGCGGCACAGCTTCCAGGAACATATCGGAAACTACCGGCCCCGGACACACGACGTTGACCCGAATCTTGTAGGGAGCCAATTCGACGGCCATGGCCCGCGTCATGGAGATGACTGCGCCTTTGGCCGCGCTGTACGCCGCATGGCCCGGTTCGCCCACCACGCCCGCCTTGGACGAGACATGCACAATCGCGCCGCCGCCGTGCTCGCGCATATAGCGCACCGCCGCCTGGGACGGCAGCGCCGTGCCAAGCACGTTGGCGCGGTACATGCGGTCCCACAGCGCCTCTGACTCGTCACAGAACGGCGCTTTTTCGTGCCTGCCCGCGTTGTTGATCAGCGTGTCTAGCCGCCCGAAGCGCTCAATGGTCGTCGCAATCAGGCGCTCGGCGTCGTCGCGGACCGAGACATCGGCTTGCACGAACTCGACCACGCCGCCGCACTCGCGCAGGGCGCGGCACGCTGCCTTGCCGCGCTCGGCGTTCACCGAGCCGATGACCACATACGCGCCTTCCCGCACAAACGCCTCGGCAATGGCATACCCGATGCCGCGACTGCCGCCGGTGATCACCGCCACCTTGTCCTTGAAGCGGTCCATGTTCGCCTTCCTCGCTGCCTTACGCCGCCCTACGAGCCGAAACGCCGCCGCCGCCACTGGTCGAAGATGACGACGCTCACGATCACCGCGCCCTGCACGATGCGCTGGTAGAACGCGCTCACGTCGAGCAAGTTCAGACCGTTACTCAATACGCCGGTGATCACCGCGCCGATGACCGAGCCGATCACGCCGCCTTCCCCGCCGAACAGGTTTGTGCCGCCGATGACCACCGCCGCGATGGAGTTCAGGTTGTCTTCGCCCGCCATCAGCGCGTTGGCCGAATTGAGCCGCCCGGCGAGCACAAACCCGGCGATGGCTGCCAGCAGGCCGGAGATCATGTACACGGCCATCTTGGTGCGCTCCACGCTGATGCCGGAGACGCGCGCCGCCTCTTTGTTGCCGCCCACCGCGAAAATGGCCCGGCCAATCGCCGTGTAGCGCAGGACGATGAAGGCAAGGGCGGCGATACTTAAGGCGATGATGGCGGCGATGGGTATGCCGAGCACGTCGCCGCTGCCCATCGCGATCATCTGCTCCGGCAGGTAGCCCTTCAGCTCCGTGGCCGTCAGGTGCGACGGGATGGGCAGGCCGTCGGTGACCAGCAGGGCGACGCCTCGGAACATCTCCAGTGTGCCCAGGGTGGCGATGAAGTCCGGGATGCGCCCTTTGGTGACCAACAGCCCGTTGATCATTCCGGCGAGCAGGCCGATGACCAGCGCCAGCAGAAAGCCTTCGATGAAGCCAATCGGCCCGATCTCCAGGCCGGCTATCGTGATGCGCTGCGTCATCGTCACGGCAGCGACCGACGCTGCCAACGCGCCCACCGCCCCGACGGACAGGTCAATGCCGCCCGTCAAAATCACGAACGTCTGCCCGATGGCGAAGATGGCGATGGTCGAGGTCCGGCGCGCGACGTTCACCAGGTTGCCCTGGGTCAGGAAGTGCGGCGTGGCCGAGGCCAGGAACAGGCACAGCACAAACAGCGCCACGAGCGGCCCGGCGCGCAACAGCAGGCTGCGTATCACCTGCCACGAGCTGGCCCTGGCGACCTGGTCCGGTGTGTCATTCTGAGGGGGCCGGGATGCGTTCCCGGCAGGGATGTATTCCGCCACCTGTATCCTCCAGGCTTCTAGTACCACAACTAGAGAAGAAAACCCCCTAACCCTGCCCTTCCCCCCATCAAGAGGGGAAGGGAAAACCGGCTCTCTTAGCCCCTCCCTCTTCATGGGGGAGGGGTTGGGGTGGGGGAAACGACCCTGAATCCTCACCAAGTGGATGTACTAGGGTGTGTCTGCAAATTCCGTTTTCGCGTTGACCCTCACTCCCCCGGCCCCTCTCTCCCTCAGGGCGAGAGGGGAGAAAAAGCAGGAATCCTGGGTTTCCGCACCCCTCTCCCTCATGGAGAGGGGCCGGGGGTGAGGGTTTGCAGACACACTCTAGTGCAGGCTTGCGCTCGTGAGTAGCAGTTCCTGGGTCGCTTCGCCGCGTTGGTATTCGGCGGCAAAATGCCCGGCGCGCATGACCAGCGTCCGGTCGGCCATGGCCAGGATTTCGGGCATCTCCGACGAGATCATGATGATCGCCACGCCGCGTTTGGCCAGCTCGTCAAGCAGGTGGAACACCTCGGCCTTAGCGCCCACGTCGATGCCGCGCGTCGGCTCGTCCACGATGAGAATCTTTGCGCCGCTGAACAGCCAGCGCGCCAGACACACCTTTTGCTGGTTGCCGCCGCTCAGGTACATCACCGGGCGGCTCAGGATGGGCGGGCGGATGCTCAGATCACGGACGAAGTCGGCGGCGGTTTTCACCTCGCCGCGCAGGTTCAGGAAGCGGTACGCCGGAGCCTGGCTGACATCCGGCAGCGTGATGTTGGGCGGGATGGGCTGGAGCGGCACAAGGCTGGAGCGCCGGTCGCGCACCAGGAAGCCGATGCCGTGCCGGATGGCGTCCACCGGGCGGCGGATGTGCACCTGCTTGCCATCGACGGTGATCGTCCCGTGCGTATACGCCCGCAGTCCGAACAGCGCTTCGGCCAGTTCCGTCTGGCCCGCGCCCATCAGGCCGAAGATGCCGAGGATCTCGCCGCGCCGCACTTCAAAGCTCAGATCGTGCAGCACATGCGGCGCAGACAGGTTCTCCACGCGCAGCACAGGCGCGCCGATATTCACATCGCTCTTGGGATACTGCTGCTCAAGCCGCCGCCCGACCATCATCCCGATCAGGCCGTTCATGTCGGCGTCTTTGATGGCCAGCGTATTGATGACCTGCCCGTCGCGCATGACCGTCACGCGGTCGGCGATGCGGAACACTTCCTGAAGGCGGTGGGAGATGTAAATGATGCCCACGCCGCGCGCTTTCAGCCGCCCGATGATCTCAAACAGGTGATCGCGCTCGGCGTCGGAAAGGGCAGACGTCGGCTCGTCGAGCAAGAGAATCTGCGGCTGTTTGGCCAGGATGCGCGCGATCTCGGTCAATTGCTGCTCGGCCACGCTCAGGTTGCGGACCTGGGCGCGCGTATCAATGCGAACGCCGAGGCTGTCCAGGCTGGCGCGGGCTTCGCGGTGCGCCCGTGGCCAGTCGATAGTCCCGGCGGGCGTGCGCGGCAGATGGCCGAGGAAAATGTTCTCCGCCACGCTGAGCGCGGGTACGAGGCTGAACTCCTGGTACACCATGCCGATGCCCAATGCCTGTGAGCGATCCGGCGTCAGCGTCTTGACATCTTCGCCGCGAACGACGATGCGCCCGCTGTCGCGCTCCAGCGATCCGGCCAGAATCTTCATCAGCGTCGACTTGCCCGCGCCGTTTTCGCCCAGCAAGACGTGTACTTCGCCGCCGAACAAGTCGAAATTGACCTGTTTGAGCGCGTGCACGCCCGGAAAACGTTTGTCGATGTTCTCCATGCGCAGCAGCGCGGACGCGGCGCGGTCGCCGGCAGTCGGCGTGGTGGTCGCAATGGCTGTCATCAAGCGCTCCCGCCCCTCATAACACAAATCTCTGCGAATAGTCGGCGTGGCGGCGGCGTCCGCCCGTGATCGCTGTGCTTCACGCCGTCACTGGGCCGTGTAGCCGCCGTCGATGCTCAGCGCCGCACCGGTTGCGTAGCCCGATTCGCTGCTGGCCAGGTACAGGATGGCCGAGGCGATCTCGTCGGGCGCGCCGAGCCGGTTCATGGGCCGCGCCTGTTCCAGCTTGCGGCGCGCTTCCGCCGGGTCGGGCGCGCGGTTCACGGCGGCCTGCACCAGCGGCGTATCCGTCGTGCCGGGGCAAACGGCGTTCACCCGGATGGCCCGCTCGGCAAGGTCCACGGCGCAACTCCTGGTCAGCGCGATCATGCCCGCCTTGGACACGTTGTAGGCAACCTGCCCCTTGATCCCGACCAGACCGGCTTCCGAGGCGACGTTGACGATGGCCCCGCCGCCCGCCGCGATCATGGCCTGGGCTGCGTATTTCGTGCACAGAAACGCGCCGGTCAGGTTCACGGCGAGAATGCGCTCCCAGGTCGCGGCGTCGGTGGCCGTCACGTCGCCCTGGGCATAGATGCCCGCGTTGTTGACGAGCACATCGAGCCGCCCCCAGCGCGCCAAGATGCGGTCGATCATCTGGCGCACGTCGTCCTCGCGCGATACATCCGCCTGGACATAGATAACGGACAAGCCCTCGTCCGCCAGCGCCTTGACGGCGCTTTCGGCGCGCTCGGCGTCACGATCCACCAGAGCGACCGCCGCGCCTTCACGGGCAAATGCAGCGGCAGCGGCGTAACCGATGCCCAGCGCGGCCCCCGTCACGGCGACCACCTTGCTCTGAAACCGCATGGTCCCTCCTGGTCAGTGCAGGTGAGGATGAAGCGCCCGCATGGCGGACCGGCGGCCCGCCATGCAGGCAGTCTGAAGACAAAAAGGCGCTGTGCTTACTCGCACTCGGCCTTGATGGCTTCCCAGTCGATGGCCGGCAGTTCCGGGTCCGGGTAGAACAGGCGCGCGTTGTCGATGTAGGCGATGCGCGGGCGGATGTCGAACGTCGGCTCGACTTCCACACCGCACGCCAGCTTCACCGCGAACTCGCCGCCGAACCAACCCCAGTCCGCAAAGCCGTGCGTCGTCTCTGCGATCATGCGCCCTTCGGAGATGCGCTCGACCGACTCCGGCGTCACGTCGTTGGTGAACACGGCAATCGTATTGTCGCCCACCGTTGCACCCATCTCAGCCGTCTCAAGGCGGTCGACGGCCTCGGCGGCGAGCATGGCTCCCATGCCCATCTCATTCGACGCGGCCCACGCGAAATCGAGCACGTCGGGATTCGCCTGAAGGAAGTCCTCGGCGCATTCGATGCCCTTTTCACGGTTCCAGTCCGCCGCACACGGCTCGCCCATGATCTCGATGTTGGGGAACTGGTCGACCACGTTGTGGAAGCCGTTCAGGCGCGCCTGAGAGAAGAAGCCGCCCGCCACGCCTTCGATGATGACGCCCTTAGCCACGATAGCTTCCTTGTCGGCGTCCGTCATGTCCTTGTACAGGTCTTGCCACCAGGCCAGGTCCAGGTATGTGCCCGGCTCGATCTCGACCATCTCGCCTTCACCGAGCACGCCCGGCCCGCCGAAATAGTCCACCACGGCCCAGGCCGTCACTTCGGCGGCCAGCGTATTGTCGAAGCCAATGTACGACGCCACATCGACGCCCTCAATCGGCTCCAGCAGATTGACGACGATGATCGGGATGCCCGCCTCGTTGGCCTTCTTGAGCGCCGGGACGATGACTTCCACCTCAATCGGGGCCACGGCGATCACGTCGACTTGCCGCTGGATGAAGTCCTCGATGATGGCCACCTGGTCGGCAAAGGACGTGTGGCTGGCGACCGACTGGGTGATCAGCCGCACGTTGAAGCCGTTGGCGTTGGCGTCGTCGGCGGCCTTCTGGAAGAAGTCGGTGGCGGTCTTGAACACGCCCGTGATGTCTGGCGGGGTCCAGCCGATGACGATCTCTTCCTGCCAGCGGGGGGTCTGGGCAGTGGCGGCCACGGGCAGCGCCATGCAGGCAATGAGGACCAACGCGGTGAGCACTATTCTGCTGCGACGAACCATTTCAACCTCCGAAAAATGCATCTAAAGGCGTTGCCAGTCCAGGGGGGAACGGCGTAAACGTCAGTCGGTTCACCTCCTTCGCCCGACAGCCAGACCGGGCCGGCCCTCGTCGGAAGCACGGGCAACAGCCGGCTGGCTTCGAATCACTGGAAACGTGCCCGCACCTGAGTCGACGGCTGTTATCCCATAATCTTGTCATTACAGGTGTTGCGGGGATTATAGAGTAGCTTTGATGGGCTGTCAACGAGTTCGCCCGTTATTTACGACAAAAACGGGCGGGTCCATCCCACGGAAACCCGCCCGCAAGCGCGGTGGTATGTGGGGTGGAAAATGGCCTCACCCCCAATCCCCTCTCCACGCGGCGCACCGCGTCGAGAAGGGGAAATCGCGCGGCGGCAGGTCAGCAGCGAGAGCGGCACAACCCTTCAAACGTGTTTGCCCCCTCTCCCAGCCGTACCCGGCGGTCGGGAGAGGGGTTGGGGTGAGGGCCTTCCCTATCAACCCGGTCGCTGGCGTCGGCGCGAAAAGGGCAGGATGATGGGCGACTCTTGCTGGTCGCGGCCATCGCCGGATTCGGGCGGCGCGTCGGTCTGCGCCAGCTCCCCGCCGAACATCTCCGCCGCCGCCTCGCGCAACGCCTTGAGCCGTTCCAGCACCTCGCCCGGTCGGCCCATGCTCAATTCCTGGATCAGGATGTCGAAAAGCTGGACCAGGCCCGGCCCAAAGTCGCGCCCACGCTGCAAGAGCATGGCCCGCGAGTCGTCCAGCGTGGGCTGGGCGAGCATCTCGTTCACGAAGCGCACGGCGGGCGGCGCGCTCTCCTGCACGATGCCCATCACCCGGTCCGCGATGTGCTGGAGACGGTTCGCGGTCTCTTGGTTGCCCGTTTCCTGCGCGTGCTGGATGTTCGCCGCCAGCACCGACATGAACGTGTCGTCGATCTCGTTCAGGCGCGACCGGATCGTCGTGTCCAGGTCCTGGGCTTCGAGCAACGCGCGCAGCGTGCCCGCCGCCTGCCGCGTCACCTGTTCCGCCTGCTGGTCAACCTCGCGCGAGAGCTGGATCAGCAGGTCGCGCGCCGCACTCAGGCGGTCCTTTGCTTCGCCAGTCGCCGCGCCGACGCGCTCGCTGAGCTTCATGAACAGCTCGTAGTCCAGCGCGGCGCGCGCCAGCGTGACCACGGCGCTTAGTTTCGTCTCGGCGTCTTCTTCCCCGGCCATCTCCGCGATGAGGTCCAGCAGGTCGTCACGGGTGGCATTCCGGCCCAGGCCATTCAGGCGCTCGGCCACGTCGGTGATCACCGCTTCCTGCGCTTCGACTTCGGCCAGCAGTTGCCGCCCGGCGGTGGTGTGCTCCATCATCGCGTCGCGCAGCGCCAGCATCGCCTCGGAGATGTCTTGCCGCCCACTCATCGCCGCCGCATCCGCCGTCGAGTTCAACATCTCGATAAAGGACTGGTCAATTTCGGCGTCGCGTGCGGCCAGCATCTCCGGCCACGTCTGCGGATCGGACTGCACGAACTCTTCGATCATGCGCATCTTCTGGCGGCGCGCTTCGAGCACTTCCTTGGTGATGCCATCCGCTTCCATGATCGTTTCGACCATGCCCTGGAAGGTCAACATGCTGCGCGGCGTGAAGAGGTACGCCTTGCGCTGCTCGGCGGGCAGGCTGTTCATGATCGCGCTCGTCATCGAGCCGATCATGCGGTCCTGCTCGGCCTGCGGCATGCCCAGTTCCATCGGGACGTGCACCAGCAAAAGCTGTTTGTCCGAGTCGTGGTAAACCAGCGGCGCGCCGATGCGAAACTCGAAGCGGCAATGGGGACACACGGCGCTGTTCACGCGCCCGGAGAGCAGCCGGAGCTTGGCTTGCGGGTCTTTCCCGCCGTCAATGATCTGCTCAATCTGTGCGACAAACGGCTGCCCGCAGTTCGGGCACTTGATCTGGGCTTGCGCCGGTTGAAACATAAAAGCTCTCCTCTGATCCGACTGTCCCGACAGGGGGCCGGTCGGACATGCTATCAGAAAAACCCGGCCCCGTCACGCCCCGATCACGCGCTGTACGGGTGTGGTGCGCCGTCGCGCGGCAGGGTGACGCGAAACGTTGAGCCTTTGCCCGGCTGGCTCTCCACGGTGATCGCGCCGCCGTGCGCTGCAATCACCGCCCTGGCCAGATACAGGCCCAGGCCTGTGCCCTGCGTGCGGCGGCTCAGCGCGTCGTCCACCCGGTAAAACCGCTCAAAGATGTGCGCCTGCTCGTCCTGGGGAATACCGACGCCCTGGTCAGACACGGCCACCGTGACGTTGTGCTCGTCAGCGCTGCCGACAATGCGCACGTTGCCGCCTTCGGGCGAATACTTGATGGCGTTGCTGATCAGGTTGTCAAATACCTGCCGCAGGCGCGTCTCGTCGCCCATGACGTGCGGGAAGTCGTCGGGGAAGTCGATCACAAGGTCGTGCTTCTTCGTCTGAAGCTGGAAACGCTCGGCGCTGCGCAGGACGAGCTGTACCAGATCGACGGCGTCCACCTGCGACAGCCGCATCCCTTCCGCCTGGAGCTTCGACGCGGCCAGCAGGTTGTTGATCAGCTCGGTCAGGCGGTCCGTCTCTTCTTCGATGACGGCCAGCCCGTCGCGCACGATGCTGTGGTCCCAGTTCGCATCATCGCGGCGCAGCGTGCTGGCATAACCCTTGATCACGGCCACGGGCGTCTTCAGTTCGTGTGAGATCACGGAGATGAAGGTCGATTTTGCCTCTTCGGCGCGCCGGAAATGGGTGATGTCGCGCACGTTGGCGATAATGTTCAGCAAACGGCCTTCGTCGTCGAGCAGGGCGGCATAGGTCACGCCCAGGCTGACGCGCGTCCCGTCGCGGCGGGCGAGATCGCCCTCGACGTACAGCGGCTCCGGCATGTCTTTGGGCGCAGACTTGCCATCGCCACGGGCGCGGTACGGCCAGCCGGACGCCAGCGCCGCGCCGAGCGCCTGCCCCTGGTCGATACGCTCCCAGGTGATGACCTTGTCGTGAAACTGGCCGAGCGCTTCGGCAGCCGACCAGCCGGTGATGCGTCCCAGCGCCCGGTTGAAGAGCACCATGCGCTGCTCAGCATCCAGGACCATCACCCCGTCGGCGCTGTGCTCGACCATGGCCGCCGTGCGCCGCTGGCCTTCCGTGATGGTCTGCACCAGCCGCGCGTTGTTCACCGCGATGGCCGCCTGATCGGCAAAACTTTGGAGCAGGACTCGGTCGTTGGGGTTCGATTCGGCGGCATAGGTGCGGAAGACGAAAATGACGCCCACGATGCTGCCGCGAATGATCATGGGCAGCGCGACGACCTGCCGCAGCCGGATGTCCAGCGCCCGCGCCACGAGCCGCATACGCAGATCGAGCCGTGACGCTTCAAGACCATCGTCCTGGTTCAGGTTTTCCAGCAGCGGCGCAAAGACCGACAGCCGGTCCGGGTCCACGCCCGCCGTAGCGCGCGCCCGGAAGGTGTGATCGCCTTCCCGAAGCGCGATCAAGCCGACCTCTCCGCCGAGCATGGCCACGGCGGCGGACAGGATCAGCCGAAGGACCTCGTCCAGGTCCAGTTCGCTGGTCATGGCGCGCGAGATTTCGAGCAGGTAATCGCGCTGCCGGACACGATAATCGGGTAGCATCAGCATACCCGTCATTCTAGCACAGCGCGTCTGTGATCCGTCGCGCTGTGCCGAATTTCTATCAGTTTTCTTGCGGATAGGGATAAGCGCATCTGGTGGCACAGCTGTGTCTGTGCAGTTGATGTGACATTACACAGTCTGCCCTGCGCTGGTGGATTTTCAGAAACGAATACGTGCGGATCGCATCGCCCGGACCTGAAGGTCCAGGCTGAACCTACGAAGCCCTGACGGGCTGAAGGCGTATTCCAGCCCATCAGGGCTTGGTACGCTCAGCACGGTCGCTGTAGCGGCGGGCGCGCCAGACGATGGCGTTAACATCTGAAAAATCCATTTGAAGCAAGCCGCTCCCCGTGCGGGTTTCTTACGGGATGGGGACCGTTTCCCTTCGCCCGTCAGCTTCCGCCGCGGCCCTGCGCCAGACGCCAGGCGAGCGCGGTGAAGCGGCGCGTCACCTTGTCGTTGTTCACCGCGATCCCCACGGCGCGCCTCTGGCCGGCCATCACCACCAGCCGCTTGGCCCGCGTCACCGCCGTGTACAGCAGGTTGCGCTGCAACATCATGTAGTGCTGCGGCATGACCGGCAGGACCACCGCCGGGTATTCCGACCCCTGGCTCTTGTGCACGCTGACCGCGAAGGCCTGCACCAGGTCTTCCACCTCGGTGAAGTCGTAGTCAACCAGCCGGTCGTTCATGTTCACGCGCAGTTTCTGGTCGGTGAAGTCGATGGCGCTGATGCGGCCAATATCGCCGTTGTACACGTCCTTCTCATAGTTGTTGCGCGTCTGCATGACCTTGTCCCCGACGCGGAACACGATGCCGCCGATGCGCTTTTCGGCCTGCCGCCCCGGCGGATTGAGCGCCGCCTGGAGCTTCTCATTCAGCGCCTGGATGCCGATTGGCCCCTTGTACATCGGCGCAAGCACCTGCACGTCGTTGAGCGGGTCCAGGTCGAAGCGGTTCGGGATACGGTTCTTGACGATGTCCACGACCAGATCGGCCACGACGAACGGGTCGTCGCCGCCAAACCAGAAGAAGTCGTCGCTCTGGTTGTCCAGGATGGGCATCTCACCACGGTTGATGCGGTGCGCGTTGGCGATGATCTGGCTGCCGCTGGCCTGCCGGAAAATCGTGTCCAGTCGCGTGACGTGCGGCACGCCGCTCCGGATCAGGTCGCGCAGCACGTCGCCCGCCCCGACGCTGGGCAGCTGGTCCACGTCGCCGACGAGCATCAGGTGCGTTTCGGCGGGCAGCGCCTTGAGCACATTGTAAAAGAGCGCCTGGTCGATCATCGACGCCTCGTCGATGATCAGCATGTCCACGTCGAGCGGATCATCGGCGTTGAGGCCGAAGCCTTCGCCCGGCACAAAGCCGAGCAGGCGGTGAATGGTGCGCGCCGGGCGGCCCGTCGCCTCGCTCAGGCGCTTGGCGGCGCGCCCGGTCGGGCTGGCCAGTTCGTAGCGCGCTTTGTTCCACTCCAACGCCCGGATCACGGCGCGCAGCGTGGTGGTCTTGCCCGTGCCCGGCCCGCCGGTGAGCACGCTGACCTTGTGCGTCAGCGCCGCCTCGACCGCCTCTTTTTGCTGCTCGCTGAGCTGGGTGTGCCCTTCGCGGGCGATGATCTGGAAGAACTTCAGCCAACTCATCGTGCGGGCGCTGCGCAGGCGAGAGACGCCCGTGCCGGTCATCTCCAGCAGCCGCCGGGCGGATTGCCGCTCGTACCCGGCGTTGTAGCGCAGGTACAGCGCCTCGACCATCTGGCCGTCGTCGTCCGGCACGTGCTGCTTGACGATCTCCGCGTCGGCGGCAAGCTGATCGATGGCGTCCTCGATGAGCGGGTTGGGCGGCGGGATGGGCCGTCCCTCGTCATCGTAGGTGTACTCGTCTTCTGTGGCCTGGAGCATCAGCAATTCGGCCACGCGCTGCGCCGCCAGCGGGCGCGGCGCGTAGATGTGCCCGTCGTTGGTGAAGGTTTCCAGCGCAAAGAGCACCCCGGCGCGGATGCGTTCTGGCGCGTCCGGCGCAAGGCCCAGGCTCTGCGCGATGCGGTCGGCGATGCGGAAGCCGATGCCCGTGATGTCGCGCGCCAGGCGGTATGGATCGCCCTTGACGATGCTGATCGCCGCCTCGCCGTATTCTTTGTAGATTTTGACGGCCTGCGCGTCGGTGATGCCGTGCCCTTTGAGGAAGATCATGATCTCGCGCACGCGGAACTGGTCCGCCCACGAGCGCGCGATCAGCTCGGCCCGGTACGCGCCGATGCCGGGCACTTCCCGGACGCGCTCCGGCGCGTTGTTCAGGATGTCGATCACGTCCAGGCCGAAGTGGTCGATGATGCGCTGCGCGGTGGTCGGGCCGACGCCCTTGATCATGCCGCCGCCCAGGTAACGCCGCAGCCCTTCGACGGTGGCGGGCACGATCTGCATGACCGACTCGGCCTTGAACTGGCGGCCATATTCGGCGTGCATAACCCACACGCCGGTGAAGCGCACCGACTCGCCGGGCTGAAGCGGCGGCATGACGCCGACCACGGTGTGCAGGTCCGGCCCGCGTTTGCCGGAGCCGCCCGATGTGGAGACATGCGGTTTGAGGCGCAGCACCGTATAGCCGGATTCTTCGCTGAAATACGTGATGCGCTCGATTGTGCCTTCAAGCGTTTCAGGGAGCATGGCTCAGATTCGTGATCGTAGCTTTGCAGCGCTTACTGTGGCAGGACGGGCAGAGAGCGCCGGTCAGCCGGTCAGCACGGCGGCGATGTCCTTCGCCGTGCGCGACGCCGCATACAGCACCGGACCCATCTTCTGGTCTTTTTCGCACAGCACAGCCAGCGTGGCGCGCCCGGCGGGATAAACCACCATCGTGCCCTTCTCGCCTTCCATGAGCAGGCGGCCCAATTCGCCCTGCTCCAGCCGGCCCAGCGTGCGCTCGGCCAGCCCGATCAGCGTCGCCGCCATGGCCGCGACCTGCGGGCTGCTCGTCGGGTTGGCCAAAAAGTCCTTGTCGTCGCCGGGTGGAAAGGCCGCCACGAGCAAGCCGTCGCGGTTCACGACCACCGATGCCGTGATGCCGTCCACAACTGCATGGAGTTTCCGGAGTGCGTCGTCGATCAGTTCCTGTCGAAACTTTGGCCGTTGCATAGTCTCTCGCTTTGCACCGTGATGGTGGTCCGTGCGTTCTGCCCGTGTGCTCACCTGTGACTGCGCGCCCAGGTGCACAATCCGCCGAAACCGCGTCCCATCGTGATGGACGTTCTCTATTATAGCCAACCTGTGCGCGTCGTGCTGAAACCAGCCCGACACGAGCCGCACCATCTCACCGACGCCAACCGAGAGCCGCCCTAACAACGCCATAAAGTGTAGGGGCGCGTCGTGACGCGCCCGCCATATTGACCCGCCCCAAAAGTCTAATACTCCTCAAGCAACGGGGCTGAAACGACGAAACCCTGGCGGGCTAAAGGCCTGTTACAGCCCTTCAGGGCTTTGTAGTCTTAGCCCGGCGCTTCAGCGCGGGGCTGATCATGCGACGCCGTCTCCTGTCACGACGGCGG
>JADZBY010000394.1 GCA_020851855.1 Anaerolineae bacterium | reverse complement strand
GTGACCGAATACGTGTCCAGGAAGCGCTGCCGTTTCGTCACCCGGATGTGATCGAGCTGCGTTTCGTCCAGGTCCAGCCCGGCCATGACCGCCACGCGGCTGGCCACTTCAGTATAGAGCACACCTTCCATCCGGTAAATCCAGCCCGGCGGCACGCTCACGCCAAACGGCGCGAACGCGAACTGCCATGCCGCCACGTGAAACGGCATACTGTCCACGATCACGCCGTCCATGTCAAAGGCAATGCCCCGCCCACCCGGCGCAGGGTGGTCTGTGGTGTGTGGTTCGGGTACGCTCACGGTTCGACCACGATCTTGAGCGCGCTGCGGTCTTCGGCGGCGGCGAAGGCATCCAGCACGCTATCGAGCGGATAACGCTGGCTGACCAGCCACGCGAAATCCGCCCGCCCGGATTGCAGGATGGCGGCGGCCTTCCAACAATCCGCCGTGCTGCACGCCGTCGTGCCGGTGACGAGCAATTCCTTGTAGTGGACGGCGTTCGAGTCAAGCTCGACGGTGGGTTTGTCTTTGGGCAGCCCGCCGAAGAAGTTGATACGCCCGCCGATCCCGGCGATGCGGATGGCGTCCTGCTGGCCCTGGGGCGAGGGCGCAGCCACGATCACCACGTCCGCGCCCTCGCCGCCGGTCACGTCGTGGACGATGGCGGCAAGGTCTTCCTCTTTGATGTTCACGACACGATCCGCGCCGGCGCGTTTGGCCTGCTCCATGCGGGCGGGCAGCATCTCGCTGGCGATGACGCGGCGCGCGCCCTGCAGGCGGGCCAGCATCATGTGCATGACGCCAATCGGCCCCGCGCCCATGACCACCACCACATCTTCGGGCCGGATTCCGCCGAGCGCTTCCTGGCCGCGCACCACACAGGCGAACGGCTCCACCAGCGACGCAACCGCCGGATCGGCCCCCGGCTCGACCGGGATCAGGTTGCCCTGCCCGATGGACACGCCCGGCACGAGCATGTACTCGGCAAACGCGCCATCCACCGTGATGCCCACCGCGCCGTAATTCGCGCAGCGGTTGTTGTTGCCCGTCACGCACTGGCGGCAGTGGCCGCAGCCCCAGTTGGGCGCGATGATGTAGCGCTGGCCGGGCTGGACTCCGCGCACGTTCGCCCCGACGGCCACCACGTCGCCCACGACTTCATGGCCGGGCACGCGCACCGTGCCGGACGG
Organism: Anaerolineae bacterium; assembly: GCA_020851855.1. Lineage (GTDB taxonomy): Bacteria > Chloroflexota > Anaerolineae > Aggregatilineales > UBA2796 > JADZBY01. The sequence continues at coordinate 6,861 of JADZBY010000394.1, read as the reverse complement.
GTACTTACGATGCCCGCCGTGCCAGATGCGCAGGTCCGTGCCGCAGATGCCGCAGGTGATCACCTGGAGCAGGATGTCGTCCGGGCCGACATGCGGATGGGGCGCGTCTTCCAGGCGCAGGTCATTCGGACCGTGATAAACGGCTGCTTTCATGGCCACGCTTCCCCTCAGCTATTCGGCACGGCGTCGAGAATCTCGCTCAAGAGCACGGGCCGCTCCTCAAGCAGCGAGCGCGTCCCGGCCAGAACACCCGCCACGGCCCAGCGTCCGTCCGCGCCGGTCGCACGGTTGGGCGTGCCGAGCGTGATGCACTCCGCGAAGTGCTCCATCTCGCGGATGTAGCCCCAGGCGAAGCGCTGCGGCCACGTGCGGTAGATGGGCGTGATGTAGCCCCGGTCGCGGTCGGTGCCGACGATGACGGCCTGCCCGCGAATATCGCCAATCTGCATGATGCCGCGCTCCCCGATGATCTCGGCGCGGGCGTCGTAGCCGTACTCGCACGGGCACACGCCGGAGATGCTGCCCAGGCCGCCATTCTCGAAGCGGATATTGACCAGCGCGTTGTCGTAGAAGTGCGGCGTGGTCACGTTGTGCATCGCGCCCTTGAAATTGGCGACCTCGACGTACACCCGCTGCGGATTCGACCCCATCAGCCAGCGTGTGCAGTCCCAGTCGTGGCTGTTCACTTCGGCCAACATCCCGTTCGACTGCTTGAGGTCACGCGCCCAGGGCGGCGGCAGGCCCGGCCCGTGCGTCAGCGACTTGACGATCATAGGCTGGCCGATCTCCCCGGCCTGGATGCGCTCGTAGGCGGCGGCGAACTCCGGGTCAAAGCGGCGCATGAAGCCAATTTGCAGCACGACGCCCGCTTTTTCGGCTGCCTGGATGATGGCGTCGCACTCTTCGAGCGAGAGGGCCATCGGTTTTTCCAGGAAGACGTGTTTGCCCGCCTCTGCCGCCGTGACGGCGAGCGGTTTGTGGGTGAACGTGGGCGTGGTGATGACCACGGCGTCGAAGCCGTTCCACGCCAGCGCCGCTTCGAGGCTCGCGAAACGCTGTGCGGCGGGGATGCCAAACTGCTCGCCGGTGCTTTCGAGCGTTTCCGGCACCGAGTCGACCAACGCCACGAGCGAGGCGCGCGGCACGTGATGCGTCAGCGAATTGGCATGGACTTTTCCGGCGCGCCCGGCGCCGATCAGGCATACGCGAACGGTCATGGCTTGTTCTTGTCTCCTGTTACGGAATACAAATCGTCGTAAAAAGCGGACTGACTCCGCCCTGTGAACCTTCCCCACGTTGGAGAGGGATCAGGGGGTGAAGCTAAAAGGCTTCGGCGAGCAGCGACTGCCAGCGGGCGTACTGGTCGGCCATGCCCTGGTACAGGGCGGCGTTCTCCGGGCGGGGCCTGAGCGCGTCTCCCTGACGCCCGGTGCTGGTCAGCGCCGTCTCGGCCAGATCGTTGAACAGGCCCACGGCGCGCCCGGCGATCATCGCGCCGCCCCACGTGGCGAACTCGGACCGGCTCAGGCGTTGGTAGGGCACGTTTAACACGTCGGCCTTGATCTGGTTCCACGGATCGCTGCGCGCGCCGCCGCCGATGACGCGCGCCTCGGTCAGGCTCAGGTCCGGGATCAATTCGCGCAGGATGCTCAGGTAATAGCTGTACTCGAACGCGATGCTCTCCAGGATGGCGCGGAAGAAATGATCCTGCGTATGGCCCCACGAGAAGCCGATCCACGCCCCGCGCATGGCGGGCGACGCCGGGCAGATGCGCCCGCCCAGGTGCGGCGAGAAGTACAGGCCGTCCGCGCCGGGTGGAATCTTCGCGGCGCGCGCCGTCATCAGGTCGTACACGTCCTCGACTGTCGGGTCGTTCTCGCCCTCGCCGGGCTTGAAAAACTGGTCGCGGAACCAGCGCAAGGCAATGCCGCCGCCCGCGATGTACGCCAGCGGATTCCACAGGCCGGGAATCACGGAGCGCATCCCGATCAGCGCCCGGTGTGACACGTCCGCGACAAACTGGTCGGTGCAGCCGGCGAAGACCGCCGCCGTGCCCGCCGTGTCGAGCAACATACCGGGGCGCACGACGCCCGCGCCGAGCGCGCCCGCCGCCGTATCGCCTGCGCCCGCCGCGATGGGCGTGCCCGCTGCCAACCCGAAATCTTTCGCCGCCTGATCGGTGACTTCGCCCACGATCTCCCAGGGCGGCACGATGCGCGGCAGTTTGTCCGGGGCGATGCCCAGCACGTCGATCAGCTCCGGCGACCACGCGCACGCCTGGGCGTCGGCAAGGCCGGAGAAGTGGATGAAGGTGTGATCGACAAACGCCTGATCGGCGCGCAGTCCGGCCATGCGGCCCACGACGAAGCCAACGGGCAGCACGAATTTCGCCACCCGCGCGTAGCTCTCTGGCTCCTCGTGCTTCCACCACACCATCTTCGGGCCGTGGTCGCAGGTGGGCGGGCAGCCGGTCAGGCGCGTGATCAGGTCGCCGTGATCGCGGTCAAGCTGCTCGATGTAGGGCTGGCAGCGCATGTCCAGCCACGAGTCGAAGCGCGTGGCCGGGCGGAACTCGTCGTTGATGGAGCCGATGCCCGCCATCTGGCTGTCAAAGGCAATCGCCGCCACGTGGCGCGGATCAACGCCGCTCTGGGTGATGCACTGCTTCACAGTCTGCGCGGCAGAGCGGTAGAAGTCGTCGCTCTCCTGCTCCACGACGCCGGGCTTGGGGTAATAGAGGGGCACTTCGGCGCTGGCTTCGGCGACCAGCGTGCCGTCTGCGCGGTACAGGGCGGCTTTGGTGGCGCTCGTGCCCAGGTCAACGCCAATCAGGTATTGTGTGGCCATCGTTGATGTCACTTTTTGATGAAGATGCGATTTTGCACAACGTACACGCGAAAGCGGCGCGAGCCAGCGCCATGCCTCACTACGGGGTGTTCTTGCGGACCCCGCTGAAGCGCCCGGAATTGCCGCCCAGCATCTCGCGGATCATGCCGCGCTCGCGGAAGCGGACCAGCTCCACCTCGAAGCGTGAGCGGTCGCCCCGGTGAAGGGCGTGGTAATACTCCAGCGGCGTGCCGTCTTCCAAGAAGCCCACGCTGTCGAGCAGGATGAGCGGCGCTCCGCGCTCCACCTGGAGCAGACGCGCCTCGTAGTCGTTGGCCGGCACGGCTTCCAGGGTACGGCGTCCGCGCGCCATGGTCAGGCCGTACTCGTGCTCCAGGTAAGCATACAGCGACTGGGATGTGAAGTCTGCCTCAGCCGCTTTTGGACACAGCGCGTACGGCAAATAGGTGACGACCAGCACAATCGGCTCGTTGTCGACGAAGCGCAAGCGCTCCATCTCGATGACGAGCGTCTCCGGCGCGATCTTCAGCCGCCGGGCGACTTTCGAAGTGACGGGGATGACACGCTGCTTCAGCACCTGGGTGACCGGCGTATGGTTGCGCTCGACCATATCCTGATAGAAGCCGGTCAGTTCCTGAACCAGACTCTCGCCAATCTTCGGCTCGGCCACGTATGTGCCCTTGCCCTTGCGGCGCACGATCAGCCCTTCATATTCCATCTCGGTCAGGGCCTGGCGAATCACCGTGCGGCTCACGTCGAAAATGCGGCACAACTCCGGCTCGCCGGGAATCTGGCTACCCGGCGGCCATGTGCCCTGATCGATGTAGCTGCGCAGGACTTCTTTGACCTGACGATAGTACGGGATCGGGCTGTTGTGGTCGATCCGCATCGACGGCTCGGCGTTTCCTGGTTTTGCAATCACGATCTCACCGCCTGTAAGCTAACTATTACACGTCGCAGCAGGCTGCCATTATAGGCGGGGCCGCATTCTTGATCAATGGGAGTGACAGCGTCTGGATGCCCGTATCCGCCTCACTGCGCCCCGAAACGACTGCGACCGAAAAGGCGACGTGCCCCGCACGGGGGCACGCCGCAAGCGCAATGTCACGCCTCAGCCCTGGCCATAGCGCGGGTTGGGGACCAGGGTGGGCTGTCCGCCACGATCCACCAGAAGCTGGGCAAAGCCGAGCTTTTCTATCGTGCCATAGTCGTGGCCGGAGTCGCCGGGCCATGCCGCGAAGAAGATGAACGGCTCATCGCCCACGTTGCAGGTGCGGTGCGCCCAGTTCGGCGGCACGTAGGCGGCGGTTCCCGGCTCCATCAGGACCTTGTCAATCGTGCCATCTTCCAGCTGAAGCACAAGGTAGCCACGCCCGGCAAGGCCAAGATACACCTCGGCGCGGTCGCGGAGCTGGTGATAGTGCCCTTTGGTCATGTGGTACTCGTCGCCAACCTTGCCTGGGTACAGGATGGTCGTGCAGTGCAGGACCTGTCCGGGTTCTTCCGGCAGCGCGACGGGGTAGACCTGGTAGACCAAACGATCCCCTTCCTCGCGCATAATGCGGTCGTACTCGGCGGTATCGAGGTACATGCCGCGCATGTCGCTCAGGCGGCGCTCGATGACCTTGCCGGACGGCTGGATCACGCCCGTGGAGAAGCTTACTTGCGACGCGAAGGGCTGCATCAAGGTGGTATGGTCCTTTCGCCGGCGCGAGGCCGGAATGGCGACGTAGGTCGGCGGCGCTGCGGCTGTACAAAACACACCAGCGCGCTGCCGAAAGCCTGTAATCCTGTCCTTACAGCATATAGGGACATTGTAACGGTACTGCTATTTTCTGTCAACCAGTGGCCGATGAAAGGCGTAGCTATCGGCGTTCAGAGTTTATTGACAGGTCCGCCAATTCACAGTACCATTTTCCTATGATCCTGGGATGACAACGTCACAGTGTAACAGGCCCCACCTTGCCCACACACCAGGCGTCCTCAGGCGGCTTTTTGGTAAATTGAAATCACGGTGTGAGAGCGAGCGTCTGGGCGCACGTATCGAGCGGAGAGGCGCTGTGACGAGTGCTTGACGTTTGGCGCTTCTTCGTTTGGCGCGCCTGCGCCGTACGCCGGTTTGGCATGTTGGCATCGCCCCACCACCGGGAGCCGGCCCGCGCTGCTGCCTGGCGCGGACGCTGAGAGATTGACGGGCAGGGAATAGAATAGAAAGGGTTCATCCGTGGCCGTACAAGACACGCCCAGCCCCGTGCTTCCTTCGGACGTGCCCGCACCCGGCGCTGCCCAGCGCCGCCAGCGGTTTTCGCCGGGCAAGCTCGTCCTCGATAACATCGCCCTGATCATCCTCGCCATCATCCTGGGCCTGCTGGCGGCCTTCGTGCCGAGGTTTTTCACCGAGCGCAACATCAACAACATCCTGATTCAGGCCGCGCCGCTGGGCCTGATGGCGATTGGCATGACCGGCGTGCTGATCACGGGCGGTATCGACCTGTCCATCCCGTCGGTGATGGGCCTGTCCGCCATTTTCGGCGCGATGATCTTTCGCGAGGGCGGCAGCATCCCGGCGGCGTGCCTGGTCATGCTCGGATCGGGGACGCTGCTGGGCGCAATCAACGGCTTCTCGGTCGCGTACCTGAAAATGATCCCCTTCGTCGTCACGCTGGCGATGATGACCATTGCCACGGGCGCGGCAGTGGCCATCACCAACTCGGTGAGCATCCCCGTCACCAATCAGGAGTTCTTCGGGCTGATCCTGGACCGCACCGCCGGCATCCAGCGCCCGATCTGGATCACGTTCCTCGTCACCATCGTCGCCGTAATCATCATGCGGCGGCATATCTTCGGGCGGTGGCTGTACGCGGTGGGGATCAACGCCAAAGCGGCGCGTGTGTCCGGCATCCCGACGGCGCGCGTCATCTTCGGCGCGTACGTGATCTCCGGCTTCCTGGCGGGCATGACGGCCATCGTGCTCTCGGCGCGGTTGGGGTCGGCTTCGGCCAACATGGGGACCGACGCGATTGTGCTGGACGTGATGAGTTCGGCGGTGGTCGGCGGCGTGAGCATCTACGGCGGCGTGGGCGGTCCGCTTGGCGCGGTACTGGGCGCGATCTTCATCACGATTATCTCGAACAGCATGAACATGATGCAGGTGTCGTTCTTCACCAGCCTGATCGTGAAGGGCATCGTCATCATCGGCTTCGTGGCCATCGACTCGCTGCGCAGGAAGTAGGAAACGCCATGACAAACACACCAGGCGCGGCTGTACACCTGCAAATGCTCAACATCAACAAGGCGTTTCCGGGCGTTGTGGCGCTCGAAAACGTCTCGTTTGAAGCCTACCCCGGCGAAGCGCACGCCCTGATCGGGGCAAACGGCGCGGGCAAGAGCACGCTCATGAACGTGCTGGGCGGCGTGATTCGCGCCGATTCGGGCGACATCCTGATCGGCGGCAAACCGGCGGCGATACATTCTCCACTGGACGCGACGGCGCACGGCATCGCCTTTGTTCACCAGGAAATGGCGATGCTGCCGACGATGACGGTCGCCGAGAACATGCACATCTCGAGTTTTCCGAGGCGCGGTGTGCTGATCGACCGCCGCACGATGCGGGCGCGCACGGCCAAAGCGCTCCAGCGGCTCGGCTGCCATTTCACGCCCGATACGCGCGTGCAGGCCCTCAGCACCGGCGACCGGCAGATGGTCGAGATCGCGCGCGCCCTGCTGAGCGATCCGAGCATCATCATCTTCGACGAGCCGACCTCGTCGTTGACCAGCCGCGAGAAAGCCCGCCTGTTCGACGTGATTCGCGGCTTGAAAGCGGACGGCGTGACCATCATTTACATCACGCACTTCCTGGACGAAGTCTTCCACATCTGCGACCGCGCCACCGTGCTACGCGGCGGCCAGACGGTCGGCAGTGGCCCGATGGCCGAGATGACCACGGACCGCATCGTCCGCCTGATGATCGGAGATCTGAGCGTACAGGAACAGGCCAAACAACAGACCGCGACG
>JADZBY010000393.1 GCA_020851855.1 Anaerolineae bacterium | reverse complement strand
TAGCCCGCAGGGCTTCGTAGCTTCAGCCTGGACCTTCAGGTCCAGGCGCAGCGCTGTGGAGCTTCACGAACAGATGGGGATCGTGTGACGCGCCCGGCGCTGAAGCGTCGGGCTGAGTGTACAAAGCCCTGACGGGCTGAAATGCGGCTCTAGCCCGCAGGGCTTCGTAGCTTCAGCCTGGACCTTCAGGTCCAGGCGCAGCGCTCCGCCCTCAGCGTCAAAATCCATTGGCGCAGGGCGCTACCACAGGTCAAGTGAAGGTCTATGATCGTCGTCGCGCTCGACCAACAGGCAGAAACACCGCCCCGCCGCGAGGTGATCCCCGGCGCGATCATTCGGGCCGTCTATGCGCGCTCGCGGGACGCCGCCCGCGCCGATGCGCCCGGCCAGGACTTCATCGCCTACGCGCACGATAAAAGCCGCCTCGTCTTCGCCGTGTGCGATGGCGTCAGCCAGTCCTTTTTTGGCGATCTGGCGGCGCGCTTCCTGGGCATGAAACTGGTCGAGCGGCTGGCGGAGTGTGGCCTGGAAGACCTCGAAGCGGCCCTGTTGCGCTGGACGACGAGCGCTACGGCGCTGGTGGCCGCCCAGCCGCTCAGCGCGTCGCTCCCGCCGATGGTCCGCAACGCCCTGGAGAGCAAGCGGGCCAGCGGCAGCGAAACGATGTTCGTGGCCGGCGTGGTCGATCTGGAGCGCGGCGAGCTTCAGGCGTGCTGGATGGGCGACATGCGCCTGCGCCTGTGGGACCTGGCCGGGCAGGAAGTGGCGATACCCGGCGCGGCCTGGGAAACCCGCGAGCGCTGGTCGTCGCGCATCGGGCCGAAGAACGGCGCGCCCCGCCAGGTGAACATGCCGCTCGACGGCATCGGCCACATCACCGCGCACAGCGACGGCTTCAGCGATCCACGCGGGCCGATCAGCCGCTTCGCGCCGGATGAACTGGACGCCCTGATCCGCACCCTGGCGCTGGCCGACGACGTGTCTCTGCTCGACGTCATGCTCACCCGCGCCGATCTGCCCACCGCCACGTTGCTCGCCGCGCCCGCCGGCCTGTACTGGGACGCGCTCGACTCGCGGCTGAGCTGGCCGCCGGTTGAGGGCGCGCGCTGGTATCGCGTCGAGGTCAACCGGCCCGGCCAGCCGCCCACCTGGGCCGACGTGGTGGGCCGCATGTACCGCCCGCGCTTCGATGACCTGGACGCGCCCGCCGAGTTGTCCTTCCGCGTCCAGACCTTCGGCGACGACGGCCTGCCCGGCCCCTGGAGCGCGCCCGTGCAAGGCTCCACCGCGCCCCCGCCGGAGTATCCGCCCACGCCCGGCGCAACGCCCGTCATCGCGCCCGCCAGGCCCGAACCGGAGCCGAGCATCGCCTCGCCCATCGACCGCGACTACATGCCGCCCGGCCCATCCAGCGCGCCGCGAGATTCCCGCTACCGGACCGGCCCGGTCATGATCCTGGCCCTGCTGCTGGCGCTGGCCCTGTCCATCGGCTGGATCGCCCTCAATCTGCCGCGCTGAGCGCCCGGAAGGAACCTCTCATGCCCGGCGACGAGCGTCTCCAGCGCATCCAGGCCCTGCAATTCACCGACCGCCCCGCCGCCGAAGCGCTCGTGCTGGACTTCGTGCGCGACCTGTTCCCGGACCTCGCGCCGGTGGCCGCCGAATTGCGCCCGCTGGCCGTCTCGCTGAACTCGTTCAACGGCTTCCTGACGCTGGCCGACGGGCGGCGGCTGTTTTTCAAGACGCACGTCGAGCCGGATAGCATCGTGGGCGAATACTACAACGCCGAGATGCTCGCTCGCGCCGGTTATCCCGTCATCCGCCCCCTGCACGTGTCCACGGAGTACGGCAAGCAATTCCTGATCTACGAGAAGGTCGATGCCCCGTCCGTTTTTGACGTGGCGCGCGCCATCGAGCGCGGCGAGCGCGGCCCGGCGGACCTCGAGGCGCTCGCCGAGGCGCAGACCCGCGCCGATGCGCAGCTCTACCGGCGGTACGAGGCCACCTGGGCCGATCAGAGCGCCGACGAGGCCGCCCGCGCGCCCATCCACCAGTTGTTTTACCACCGGCTCGGCGCGCGGTATGCCCAGTTCTACGCCGGTAAGCCCTTTGCCCTGCCCGGCGACGACGTGCCCTGGGAAAGGCTGCTCGAATGGCGCTGGACCATCAACGGCCTGCGTTATCCCGGCGCGCTGGGCGAGGCGATTGAGGCGGCGCGCGCCCTGCTCAGGCCCGATCAGGCCGGGCCGTCGGTCGTCGGGCATGGCGACGCGCACAACGGCAACGTGTTCCTGACTGCCGGCGGGCTGGTGTACTTCGATCCGGCCTTCGGCGGGCGGCATCACCCGCTTCTGGACCTCGCCAAGCCGCTCTTTCACAACGTGTTCGCCGCGTGGATGTACCACCCGGCGGAAGTGGCCGCGACGCTCGACCTACGCTGGCGCTTCGACGGGCGCGGCGGCGTCGAGGTCCGGCACACGCACCTGCCCTCGCCGGTGCGCGCCATGTTCCTGCACAGCAAGGTCGGGCAGGTCCTCGCGCCGGCGCTGGATCGGCTGCCCG
>JADZBY010000392.1 GCA_020851855.1 Anaerolineae bacterium | reverse complement strand
GGACGCGGGCCGGACAGCCACGGGCGGCTCGGTGATGCCTTGCTGCCGCCGGATCGCCGCCGCGACGAAGCCCATGAACAGCGGGTGCGGGCGGTTCGGGCGGCTCTGGAACTCCGGATGGAACTGGCTGCCCACCATGAATGGGTGATCGGCGATCTCGGCAATCTCGACCAGCCGCCGATCGGGGCTAACGCCGCTCAGGCGCATCCCACCCTCTTCGAACTGGTGGCGGTACTGGTTGTTGAACTCGAAGCGATGGCGGTGGCGCTCGTCCACGCGCGGCACGCCGTAGCACTGGGCGGCAATCGTGCCTTCCTCAAGCGCACACGGGTACAAGCCCAGGCGCATCGTGCCGCCGCGATCCACCACGTTGCGCTGATCGGGCATCAGATCGATGACCGGATGCTCGGTGGGCGTCTCGAACTCGGTGCTGTTCGCGTCTTCCATGTTCAATACGTGGCGCGCGAACTCGATGACCATGACCTGCATGCCCAGGCACAGGCCCAGGTACGGCACTTTGTGCTCGCGGGCGAAGCGCGCCGCCATCACCTTGCCCTCGATGCCGCGATAGCCGAATCCGCCCGGCACGACGATGCCGTCGGCGCGCTCCAGCACGTCGAAGCCCTTGTCTTTTTCCAGGTCGCCAGAATAGACCCAGTCCACGATCAGCTCGCGCCCGCTGGCCAACGCGGCGGCGTTCAGCGCCTCTTTGACGCTCATGTAGGCGTCGTGAAGCTCCACGTACTTGCCGACGATGGCGATGCGCACCGGGTCTTTCGGTTCGTGCACCTTCTTGACCAGTCCGCGCCACTCGCCCAGGTCCGGCACGTTGGCGCGCAGCCGCAGCCGCTCGACGATGTAATCGCCCAATCCGGCCTCTTCGAGGATGATCGGCACTTCGTAGATGGTGCGCACCGTGGGCAGGGCGATAACCGCCTCTTTTTCCACGTCGCAGAACAGGGAGATTTTCTCAAGAAGTTCGGCGGGGACGGGGTAATCGGCGCGGGCAATGATCACGTTGGCGTTGATGCCCAGGCTGCGCAGATCGCGCACCGAGTGCTGCGTTGGTTTCGTCTTCAATTCGCCCGTCGCGCCGATGTGCGGCAGGTAGGTGAGGTGGATGTACATGGCGCGCTTGCGGCCCACGTCCACCCGAAGCTGGCGGATGGCTTCCAGAAACGGCTGGCTCTCGATGTCGCCCACCGTGCCGCCGACCTCGACGATGACTACATCCGCACCGCTCTCTTTGGCCACGCTCACGATGCGGCGCTTGATCTCGTTTGTGATGTGCGGGATAACCTGGATGGTGCCGCCCAGGAAGTCGCCGCGCCGCTCACGCCCGATGATGTCGGCGTAAATCTGCCCGGCGGTCACGTTGCAGCCGCGCGACAGATTCTCGTCGATGAAGCGCTCGTAATGGCCCAGGTCGAGGTCCGTCTCTGCGCCGTCGTAGGTGACGTACACCTCGCCGTGCTGATAGGGACTCATCGTGCCGGGATCGACATTCAGATACGGGTCGAGCTTTTGAATGGCCACCTTGATGCCGCGCGCCTTGAGCAGCCGCCCGATAGCCGCCGCCGTGACGCCCTTGCCGACGGAGCTGACCACACCGCCGGTACAGAAGATGTAACGAGTCATGCCGTAGAATCCCTCTCCCTGATCGAGCGCCGGTTGCCGCGCCTGGATATTCCCATCTCATATCCGATCAAACAGAACGGCGGGGAGGGTAGACCACCTGCGGTGGACATCCCTCCCCGCCGAAAAAGACGACAGGTTAGTGTGGTGTGACTGGCCCGGCCTGACGCCGCCTAAACCAGCCGCTCAAGGTCTTTCGCTGCACGTTTCATATCCAGAAACACCAGCCCGGTCTTGGCGCTCTCGCGCGCCATCGACGTGAGCACGGCATCTTCGCCCACGGACATGAGCACCACGTGCCCTTTTTGGCCGCGAATGTAGACCTGCTCTACTTCGCCGCGCGCCAACTCCTGGGCGATGCGCTCGCCGAGCGACAGCATGGCCGCGGACATCGCCGAAACGCGGTCCTCTTCGACATTGGCGGGCAGCACCGAGGCGATGCTGAGTCCATCGACGCTGACCACCGCTGAGGCTTCGATGTCAGGGTTGCCCGTCTGCAGATCGCGCAGCCGGTCGGCCATCAGCTCGTTCCGTGTTTTCGCCATGCAGTCCGCCTTTTGTCAAGCCACCCACCGGCCCCGACGCTGCTTCCTTGCACACACGCTGCACGCTTGCGCCGCGCCAGACCCTGTGACCACGCTGGGATGATAGCACAAGGGTTTTGGCGAGTCAATTGGGCTTGCTGCCCTGCCGAATAGCAGTGCATACCGCACGCTCAGCGCCGCGCGCCGTCCGAGTCGCCGGATGGATCGAGCAGCCGGGCCGCCTCTTCCAGTTCGTGCGCGGTCCCGATCAGACCGATCAGATCACCCGCCTGAAAGCGCGTATTGGATTTCGGATTGGGCATCGTCTCGTGGCCACGCACGATGGCGATAATCGATGCGCCGATGCGCGAGCGGATATTCGCTTCCAGAAGACTCTGGCTCACAACGCTGCTGTTTGCTCCAACGGTATACCAGCCGATCTCGACGCCGCGCGTCGCGTGGACCAGTTGATCGAGAAGGCGCGGCTTGTCCGCATCCGGCAAAATGCCCGTGTAGGTATCGCTGCGCACGGCGTCGATGTACGTCTGGATTTGCGCCGTCGGAAAATCGAGGATGAGCAGCGTGTGACGCACGATCTCCAGTCCGCCCTCAAGCTCCGGGTGGATGACGTGGCGCGCACCCAGCGCCGCCAGCCGCTGTACGCCCGATTCGGCGCCCGCCCGCGCGATGATGGGCAATTCCGGCGCGAGATCGTGCGCGGCGGCGACGATCAATTCCGCGGTCGTCTGGTTGGGCACAGTCACGACCAGGGCGCAGGCGTGTTCCAGCCCGACGTGGCGCAGAATCTCGGAATTGGCCGCATCGCCAAGCAGAGTCTGAACGCCCGCGCGCTGAATCTCGGTCGCATACGCCGCATCCTGCTCGACGACGAGGTACGGCACGCCGAGATGGTCCAACACACGGGCGATATGCTTGCCCACACGGCCATAACCCACGACGATGACGTGTTCCCGTATCTTCTCGGTGAGCGGCTCCGGCGTCGGGCCGCCGCGCTCCATGCGCCGCCACAGTGCCGGGAAGCGCTGAAGGAAGCGCTCGGTGGCGGGAATGGCCCGGTACATCAGAGGATTGATCAGAATCGAGATGACCGATCCGGCCAGGATGAGGCCATACTGGTCCCGGTTGAGAATACCCAGCGCCACACCCGCTTGCCCGACGATGAACGAGAACTCGCCGATCTGGCTCAGGCCAGCCGCCACGACGATCATCGTCCGTTCCGAACCAGGCAACAGGAAGCCGAGCAGCACGGTGAAGACGCTCTTGCCGGCCACGATGAACAGGATCAGGACGAACACTTGCCCGGCGTTCGCGATCACACTCGCCGGGTTGACCAGCATCCCAACGGAGACAAAGAACAGGACGGCGAACACGTCGCGGAAAGGGATGACCTCTGCGCCGACCTGGTGGCTGACGTCCGACTCCGAGACGACAACGCCCGCCAGAAATGCGGCGAGCGCCAGAGAAACGCCGAACAGCTCATACGCAATGAAAGCCGTGCCAAGCGCCAGCCCCACGACAGCCAGGATGAACACCTCACGCGAGCGGCTGTGTGCGATCTGTGCCAGTATCCAGGGCATCACCCGCCCGCCGATGAAGAGCATGGCTGCCACGAATAGCCCGGTCTTGAACAGCGCCAGCGCCATGCTCTCGACCAGGTTCTCCGAGTCGCCGACCAGCGCAGGCATGATCACCAGGATCGCGACGGTCGCCAGGTCTTCCAGCACCAGCCAACCCACCGCTACTTTGCCGTGGGGCGTGTTCAGCAGCCCGTTGTCGGACAGGCCGCGGAGCAGCACGACGGTGCTCGCGATGGACAGCGAAAAGCCGAGGACCAGCCCGGCGGCCACCGTCCAGCCCCAGAGTTGGGTGAGCGCCAACCCGGCCAGCGTGGCGGTGATCATCGTTAGCGCCGCGCCTGGGATGGCAATGCGGCGCACGCTCCACAGGTCGCGCAGGGAAAAATGCAGGCCCACGCCGAACATCATGAATACGACGCCCATCTCGGCAAGCTGGCTGATGGCGGCAGCATCACCCACAAAGCCCGGCGTGAACGGCCCGATGACCAGCCCGGCGAGCACATAGCCGACCAGCGCTGGCAAGCCAAGCCGTCGGGCGATGTACCCGCCGATAAAGGCCGTCAAGATGGCCATCGTGATGGTCGCAAACAGCGAGAAACTATGAGTCATCCATACAAATCCTTGCTGCTGCCCTGATCCCAGGTGCGTCGGGACGAAAATAAACCCCGCCTCGAAAATCGCACTTGCCAAACGCGGCGAAGTGCTCTATACTGTGCCTCACAATGGAATGACCTGCGGGCGTGGTTCAGTGGTAGAACGTCTCCTTGCCAAGGAGAAGGTCACGGGTTCGAATCCCGTCGCCCGCTTAAGAAAAAGCCCCGTCACGCGGGGCTTTTCGTTTTCCTGCTCGTGTTACACGCGGCAAGCGCGCGGCTCAACTCGCCACGGCGCGCACGCGGGCCGTCAATTCCTCGGTGAGCTTGTTGATCTGCGTCGTGGCAATCGATGCCGGTTGGAAGAGCACGATCGGGAAACCGGCCTCAATCGCCTGAAAGGCGAGTTCCGGCGCAGGACCGATGATACCCAGCATCTCATGGCCCAGGATTTGTTCGGCTTCCTGCCACGGGACCTGACTGGACGAGGCGACGCGCGTCACGATCACGACGCTGATCCGTCCCCGCCCGACGCCCACACTCTCGATTTCCTTGAGCGTATCGCGCGCCATGTTCAACGAATAGCGGTACGGCTCCACGACGAGCACCACCTGATCGGCCTCTTTGACCAGCCGCATCGTGTGACGCGCCAGCCCGGCCCCCAGGTCGACGATGACGTGCCGCGCCATGCTGCGCAGCGCCTTCAGGACCGCCGAGGCGGCGTCCGCGTTGACCGGCGTGAGCATCTCTTGTGGCCGCGCCGACGACAGCAGTGTGCGCAGGCCGCTCGTGTGCGCCACCAGCTCTTGTTCGACCAGCCGGGCTGTGATCTCGTTCGGGTTGCGGGCAAGCAGGTTGGACATGCCCACCGACTTCGGCATGTTCAGGAACATGCCCAGGCTGCCCTGTCCGGGGCGGATGTCGGCCAGAATGGACGGCTCTTTCAGGTTGAGCACCGCCGCCACGTTCGCGGCCAGCGTCGACACGCCGACGCCGCCCTTGACGCCGACGAGCGCGGTGAGTGTGCCGCCTTCGCCCGTCGTGCGCCGCTGCGCCGCGCTGCGCGACAGAATCGCCTTGACGCGCGACGCCAGTTCCGCCGGGTGGGTGGGTTTCGTCAAATAATCGTCCGCGCCGGCCTCGAAGCCCGCTACCTTATCATCAATGAGCGTCTTGGCAGTAAACATGATGATCGGGATGCCCTGCGTCACGGGGTTGGCGCGCAGGCGGCGGCAGATCTCGTAGCCGTCCATATCGGGCATCATCACGTCCAGGATGATCAGGTCTGGACGATCGCTGGTGGCCTTGCTGAAGGCTTGCGCGCCGTTATTTGCGGCAACGATGTCATAGCCTTGCCGCTGGAGCATCAAGCCAATCAACTTCAAGCTATCGATATCGTCATCCACAATCAGGATCTTTTCGGCCATGATGTTTGTCCTATGGAGGATGTGTCACGAAAGTCTAACATGCCGCGCCGGGCAGGGCAAACACGCAGAGTAACAATTCACCTACGCGGTTGACAGCGCACCGGGACAATGCTACCCTGAAAGCGCTCCGGAAAGGCGGTTGCGGCGACACATTACGGCATTACGACTTTCTGATACCAGTGATGAAGCGAGCCTCGGCGGTGGAGGCCGACTCCCCGCGCCGCGCTGCCGCCTGTACGCCACGGAGCACCGTGGCGTTTTTGTTCCGGGCAATCGGTCGGTCGGTTGGACAGCAGCGGAGGATCATGGGCAAAGCGGGACAGGGAGACAAGGCGGCGGCGGTCGAGGGCATCGTCGTCAAGACACAGAGCGGATTTTACACGGTTGATACGCCGGGTGGGCGCATCGTATGCCAGCTGCGTGGGGCGCTCAAGCTGGCCAGCAAGAAAACCGAGCTGTGCGTGCTCGGCGATCATGTGGAAGTGGAAGCGCTGCCCGATGGCCGGGGCGTGATCCGGCGCATTCTGCCCCGTGAGCGGGTCCTGTCGCGCGTCGAGCCGTCGGAGTACGCGGGCACATCTACCGAGCGCGAGCAGGTGCTCATCGCCAACCTCGATCAGGCCGTCTTCGTCAGTTCGGCTGCCCGTCCCGCGCCCAATACGCGCTTCCTGGACCGCTGTCTGGTCGCAGCAGAGAAGGCGGAGATTCCCTCTATCGTCCTGGCGCTCAACAAGATCGACCTGGTGGGTGAGACGGGCGCACGTGAGCTATTTGACGTGTACGAGCGCATCGGCTACCCGGTGCTCTACGTCAGCGCGGGGGTGGGAATTGGCATCGAGACGCTGCGCGGCCAGCTTACCGGCCACCTGTCGGTGTTCACCGGCCCATCGGGGGTGGGCAAGAGCAGCCTCTTGAACGCGGTGCAGCCGGGCCTGGGGCGCGCCGTCGGGGCGGTGAGCCGCAAACTGTCCAAAGGGCGGCATACGACCGTGTATTCTGAGATGTTCCCGCTCCAGGGCGGCGGTTACGTGGCCGACACGCCGGGCATTCGTGGCCTTGCGCCGTGGGATGTCGAACCGAGCGAGTTGGACGGCTATTTCCGCGAGTTCACGCCGTATGTGCCACAGTGCCAGTTCAGCGACTGCACGCACACCAGCGAGCCGGGCTGCGCCGTGCGCGACGCCGTCGCGGCGGGGCACATCTCGCCCGCCCGGTACGACAGTTACGGGCGGCTCCGGGCGGAACTTGAGGAGCAGTACGTGTATTAAGCTAGAGTGTGTCTGCAAACCCTCACCCCCGGCCCCTCTCCCTCATGGAGAGGGGTGCGGAAACCCAGGATTCCCGTTTTTTCTCCCCTCTCGCCCTGAGGGAGAGAGGGGCCGGGGGAGTGAGGGTCAACACGAAAGCG
>JADZBY010000391.1 GCA_020851855.1 Anaerolineae bacterium | reverse complement strand
GACCCTCACTCCCCCGGCCCCTCTCTCCCGGTGGGCGAGAGGGGAGAAAAAGCGGGAATCCTGGGTTTCCGCACCCCTCTCCATGAGGGAGAGGGGCCGGGGGTGAGGGTTTGCAGACACACTCTAGTTAGGGTATACCTCAGCGCATCGTCATCTGTAGGACACCTAAGCTTCACCATATCGGCCCACAGAAGGGGCACTGAAACCATTCACGGGATACGAGCAGGCACTACACTGCATCCCGTCCGTGCTGACTCCATCAACGCCTCGACGACGGCCACGTCTTTCACCGCCTCTTCGGGGGCGTTGCGGTGTGGCTCACCGCGACGGATGGCTGCCGCAAACGCCGCCAACTCGGCCGTGATGCTGTTGCTCGTCACTGAATGACTCTCCGTACGCCGGGCGCTCGTCACCTCGATGCCGCCCAGGTGAACGCGCACCGAGCCTCTGTCACCCGCAATGTACAGCGCATGTTCCCAGGGCGCGCCTGCGGCATAGCTGATGTTCCACGCGCCAAGCACGCCGCTCTCGAACTGGAGCACGCTGCTCATCGTATCAGCAGGCGGCAAATCGGGGCGTACCTGCGCCGTAAATGCACTGACCCGCGCCACTTCCCCGAAAATGAGTCTCATCCCCGCCGCGACGTGCACGCCGCCATCCAGTATGTAGCCGCCTTGGAACGTGCCCGTGCGACGCCACGTCGTGTGGTAGTACGGGTTGGCGGGCGTCATGTCGATATAGATGTCCCAGTGGAAGTGGAAAGGCCGCCCGATCTCGCCGCTCTGCACGATAGCTGCGGCTTCAAGCAACGCCTCTTCATAGCGGAAGTTCTCGGACACCATCCAGACCCGATCGGTTTGTTTGCCTAGCAGACGCTTGCCGACCTCGACGGTGGGCGAGACGGGCTTCTCGCTGACGACGTGCTTGCCTGCGCCCAGCGCCGCCTCAACCATGTCCGGCATCGTCTCGATGGGCAGCACCACGTCCACCGCCTCGATGTCGTCGCGCCTGAGCAACTCGGCGGCATCGGTGTAAATGTCGACCGGTTTTTCGAGCAGGCTCGCCGCGCTCATAGCCGATTCGGCGGTCCGGCTGCACACGGCGACGATTTCGAATTGTTCGGCCAGCTTCCGGTACGCGGGGATGCGCGCGTCTCTGGTGAAGATACCCGCACCGATCAGGGCAAGCCGGATGGGCTTCTGGTCACTCATGAATTGCTCCGTATGGTTTGTTGCTCAGGCACGGCGGGCGAAAAAAGCTGCTGGAGATAGGCGCGCATGGTCGCATCAAAGGGCGGCGCGTCCTCGTTCGAGGCGAATACGTAGTCGTTGATGTGGACAGGCTCACCGCCGGGCGCGAGTAAACGGCACTGAATGTGCAGCCGCCCGCCTGCGACCAGCCGTCGGCGCGGTAATGTGCGGATGCTGAATGCGCTGTACGGCGCGGCTTCGAGCCGCCCCTCGACTACCTCGCGCTGGTCGTACTGCAAGTCATGTAAGGTCACCTGATAGCTTCCCTGGAAACGATCAGGACCGTCATGGCACAGCCATAATTCCGGCTTGGCGCTTCGGCACACGCAATTCTCGTAGCGCAGTGTCAGAATGCTCGGCTTGAAGGCATTCGCGACGAAGGACCAAGCGAGCTTGGGCTGCCCGAAGTAGTCAATCAATGAGCTTCCGGCCAGCGCCGTCCATATTTCGTTTACGCCCCACCAGAGGACGCCGCTGGTGTGGCCTGTCCGGCGGCGTACCGCCTCGATGAGGTAACGCGCTCCTTCCGCCTGCATCCACTGGCTGGCGAAGACAAGGGCATCCAGGCTTTCCAGCTTGCCGAAGAGCTTCTCAATCGAGGTCAGGTCAAGCCACACGTCGTCCGGACCATCCCAGGCGGCGCGGAAGGCGTTGTGCAGCAGCCAGAGTGAGTCATCGGGCTGAGGGCAGTCCTTGTACTCCGCGCCGCACACAAATCGGATGGAGTCCAGGTTGGCGATGGATGGCACGCTGGCCTCGGAATACAGGTGACGGCGGGCCGCATTCCAGAAATCGTAGAGGCTGTCGTAATCCCGGTAGCGATAATCGCCAACGCGCGGATTCCACGTCCAGATGCCGTGCGCTTCGCCTTCGCCCTCAAGCGCCGAGGTGATCTGGTACGGACGGGAGCGATCCAGCGCCGCGCACAGGCTGCCCATCAGAGATAGCGCTGGCTCGTCGTAGGTGTCTGCAAAACCGTGCCATTCCGGGTCTGCCGGATCAATATCAAACTCGCGCTGGACGGTGGCTTTCACCCGCTCCATGATGGGTGTGCCCGAGTCGACGCTTGCCCAATAGTGATAATGCTCGTTGCCGCCTGACCACAAGACAATGCACGCATGGTGGCGTAGCGCTCGGACGATGCTCGTCACCTCTTGCGCGACAAGCCGGAAGAACCGCTCCGTCCGGGCGAGGCGCTGGCAGGCCAGCGGGAACTCCTGCATGACCATCAAGCCGAACTCGTCGGCCAGCGTGTAAAACGCATCCTTCTCTTTCAGACCACCGCCCCACACCCGGATCATGTTCACGCCCGCAGCGCGAAATTGCTCCAGGAAGGTCCGGTAGCGTTCCGGTGTGATGCTGCCCGGACAGGCATCCAGCGGCGTCCAGTTCACGCCCTTGAGAAAGATGGGGCGACCATTGATGCGCAACTGGAGCGGCGTGTCTTCCACGCCCTGACCGGCGCATGGCACGCGGTCGATACTGCGCAGGCCGACGCGCTGCACGAAGGGGCGTGTGGCCCGGCCCGGCACATCCAGCTCGATGCGTAGCGTGACAAGCGTGGGCGCGCCGTGCCCGTTCGGCCACCACAGGCGCGGCGAAAGCACTTCCAGTGGCAGCGCCAGGTGGTCGGTTTGTACGACGGGGTATCGGCGCGTGGTCGTGTCCAGGGTGAGGATCAGTGTACCGTACTCTACCAGTTCGCTCAGATCGATGTAGACAATGTTGTCGGCTCGCTGCTGGTTGGCGAGCGTCGTGTGTACATACGTGCCGAGCACGCGCAGGCGTGGCCGAACTTCTAGGCGCACGACATCCCAGATTCCGGCGGTGACTAGCCTGGGCGCGAAATCCCAGCCGTTGCCGATTCCCACGCGGCTCTTCATGTGCTCGTGCGGCTCCGGGCCGGCCACAAAGGGCGTGATGACGACGAGCAGGTCATTTACGCTGCCTGTGACTAGTCCTTCAAGCGAGACCGCGACGGGAGAGAACATGCCCTCGTGGTCGCAGACCTTGCGCCCGTTCAGGTAGATCGCCGCCTGATAATCGATCCCGACGAAGACCAGCGTGGCCTCTTCATCCGGCGCGACGGCGGGCATGACGAATGTGCTTCGGTATATCCAGTACACGCCGCCCATCCACGCCACGCGCTGCACGTTGTCGCCAACATAGAGATCGGGGAGTAGCATCCCGAAGGCGCTGGTCTGCACCGATCCCGGCACCTCGGCAGGCCGCCAGTCAAGCGCCGCCAGTGCTGTATCGGATACCACGCTGGGATCGTCCAGGAATTCCTGCGCCGCATCTGGCGTAAGGTAGGTGAGTTGCCAATCCATGCTTGCCATTCCAGGTGTGTTGGTGACTACAGCTTGACCGCCCCGTCGTTCAGGCCGCGAATCAGTTGTCGTGAGAAGAGCACGTAGATGAGCAGCACCGGGATCATCGACAGCGACAGCGCCGCCAGCAGCGCCGACCAGTTCGTCTGGAACTGCCCCACGAACGACGAGATGCCCAGCGTCAGCGTGCGTACCGGCTCGCCCGGCGCGAGCACGAGCGGCCACCACAGGTCATTCCAGATCGGGATCATGACGAAGACGACGACCGTCGCAATCGCTGGGCGCACCAGTGGGATGATCACGCGGGCGAGTATCAGGTATTCGCTGGCTCCGTCGATGCGCGCCGCATCTTTCATTTCGGCAGGCACCTCGCGCATGAAGAGCGTCAGAATCAGGATGGCCATCGGCAGGCCGCTTACCGTGTAAATCAGAATGAGCGCCCACAGACTGCCGTGCAGGCCGAACAACTTCACCACGCGCACGAGGCTGACAGTCGCCAGCCGCAGCGGGATCATCAGCCCGACCGTGAAATAGATCGTCAGCAGGCGGTTGCCGAAGAACCGGAACTCGGACAGCGCATAGGCGACCATTGAGGCGAGCAGCACGATCAGAACCAGCGCCGAGAGCGTGACGATCAGGCTGTTGCCGAAATAGAGCGCGATGTTGCCCCGCCTGAACACATCCGTGTAGCCCACGAAGTTGATCGGGTTCGGAAACGAATAAGGCGAGCGGAAGATGTCCGACTTGGCCTTGAACGAATTGAGCAGGATGAGCGCCATCGGGAAGATGGAGATGAGCGAATAGACGCCCAGGATCAGGTAAATCAGCGTCGACTCGAAGGGAATGCGGAATCGGGTTCGTCCGAGCGTCATGTCTGGCTATGCCTCTCTGTGATTACACGCGCACCAGGCGGCGCTGGACGAAGAAGAGATAGATCGCCACGCCTGTCAGGATGATGAAGAACACGACGGTGGCAATTGTCGTGCCCATGATCGGGTTCGGCACGGAAAATGCGCCCGCGCCGAAGGCTGTCCGGTAGAAAAACGTGCCCAGGATGTCCGTCCCAAAATTGGGCGGGGCCATCTGCCCCTGCATCGTGTACACAATGTCGAAGGCGTTGAACAGGCCGATGAACGTGAGCATGAAGACGAGGCCCACTGTCGGCAGGATGAGTGGGAAACGGATGCGCCAGAAGATGCTCCAGCCGTTCGCGCCGTCCACCATCGCCGCGTCAAGCAATTCGCTCGAGATACTGAGCAGAGCTGCCGAGAAGAGCATCACGCCTAGGCCCATGAACTGCCATGACGATACGAGCGATACAACAAGTAGCGCGCTGCGCGGATCGCCCAGCCAGGGCATGATCACGCTCCCCAGCCCGATGCTGCGCAGTAGGTTATCGACGATGCCCCACACCGGATTGAGCATCAATTGCCAGATAAAGCCGACAATCACGAAAGAGAGCAGCGAGGGCGCAAAGATCACCGTGCGGAAGAAGTTCGCGCCACGTATGCGCCGGGATGTGAGCAGGGTTGCAAGCAAGATCGCGATCGGCATCTGCACGACGATGTGCACGGCGAAAAACTTGATATTGTTGCCGAGCGCGTTCGCAAAGCGCCCGCTCCAGATCGGGTCGGTGAACAGCGTGTGGAAGTTGCTCAGGCCGACGAAGATGTCCGGCCCTTGCGCCTGTTCCTGGAACAGACTCAGCCGCAGCGAGTCGAGCAGCGGAATTGCCAGGAAAACACTGTACAGCACGGTCGCAGGCAGCAAGAACACCAGGAGATAGTAGCGGGGTCTGCGCCTGATCGTTGTGGTCATGGCTTTCACTTCATTTTAGCGGCGTGATCGGATCACGTGGAGATAAGAGGGAGTGGTTTGCTCCACTCCCTCTTCAGAGCATGGGCGAAGGCTATTTCTCAGGATACCACAGGTACGATTGCAGTTCTTCGGCAGCCTGCGTCGGGGTCAGCCCGCCCTGGATCATGGTCGGCAGCACGCGGAACGACTCTGTACCGACCGAAGGATCGCCGCGCGACAGGTACTGGTCGAGCAGGCGGAGCGAACTCTTGCACTCGCCGCGCCAGCTCACGAATTCCTGCACCAACTCATTGTCGACCGACACCTCGTGGTCAGACAGCGAGAAGAAGCCGGGCTGCTGGTTCATGAACAGCTCGGCAAACTGCGCTGTGGTCACCCATTCAAGGAAGGTGCGTGCTTCGTCGGGGTGTTGGGTGGCAGTATTCATGCCCACAGCGGCGTCGATGAAGTCGTAGATCCAGCAGCCGTCCGCACCTGCCACCGTCGGGTTCTTGAACAACCCAACCGTGAAGTCGGCATTGGTCTGCAGGTTCTTGATCTCCCACGAGCCGGTCGGCCACATGGCGGCGCGGCCCAGCAGGAACAACTGCGTGGTGTCCGAATAGGTGATCGACTCATGGCCTTCGGGCATGTAGTCTTTCCACGAGGCGAGTTCTTCAAAGGCGGACAGGTACGGCGCGTCCGTCAGCTTCGCGTCGCCCGCGACGAGCGCCAGACGCCCGTTCTCGCCATCCCACATGTTCACGCCGATGGTGTTCAAGCCGAGCACGTAGTTCGTCCAGCCGTCCTTGGTGCCCATCGCAATTGGGGTGATTCCAGCATCTTTGATGGTCTGTACGAGGGCGTGGAACTCGTCCATCGTCTGCGGCACGGCCCAGCCATTTTCCTCGAACATGTCGGCGTTGTAGTAGAAGCCGTGAATCACCGACGCCATCGGCACGCAGTACACGGCGCTGCCATCTTCCGACACCCAGCCGCTACGGGCGGTGTCGCTGAAGTGCTCCATGCCCGGAACATCGCTGATGTCGGCCAGGAAGCCCTTGTTGTAGAAGCTGAGGAACTGATCAAAGGGGTAGCAGTGGATCAGGTCGGGAGCGGTCCCGGCCTCGAAAGCTGCCTGCAAGACGCTGGCATATTCGGTGTTGATGGTGGTCTCAAAGCGAACGGTGATGTTAGGATACTGCTCCTCAAAGGCATTGATGATCGTGTCCCAGGCTTCAGCATCTTCGACGCGCCAGCTCGCCATGACCAGTTCGACCGGGCTGTCTTGTGCGAGGGCGATACCCGTGCCTAGGATACCGGCGGTAAGGAATAGGACGAAAAGAAAGCGGAGCGTGCGCCTAGCCATGTCTATTCTCCTAACGGTTGAGGATGCGAGGCGGATTACGCGACGAAGTCGGAAAACGGCAGGTGGGGTGTGGGTTTTCCTTTCTCAGCAGGAACGGCTATCATAATCTGAACATGTTCAAGTGAATGTTCATATCATAAATCAGCGTACAGCACTTCTCAAGAGATGTCAACCGGTTTGCTTTCGACGCATGATGACATGTCAACTGACTCATTCTCCGGACAACGTCGCCGTGGCATGTGCCAGCTTACATGAATGGCGCTCTGAATATTCATATGAACACACCTTGTCCTTTGATCGAGACTGTGGTTTAATCTTGATATACCGGCGCGTCCGCCGGATACATTGAGGAACATCTCATGGTGGAGAAGGCGACGATCCGAGATATTGCCAGACTGGCTGGGGTATCGGTTGGCACGGCTTCACATGCCCTGAACAACAAGGCGGGAGTCGCGGAGGCCACGCGGGCGCGCGTGTTGGAAGTGGCGCGCAATCTGGGCTACCAGCCGCCGAGCACGACATCCACGAGCATTGGCGTCTTGATGAAGCGCGACCGGTACGCCCACTTCGCCATCGATCCGTTCTACTCCTATGTCTTTGCTGGGGCGGAACGCGAATGCCAACGCCAGAAGATCAACCTGATGTATGCCAGTGTAGAGGCGGAAAGCCTGGACACGTCCTGGCCGCCGTTCATGTTCGATAATCAACTGATGGGGCTGCTCATCGTAGGGCCATTCCCCGAGGAATCGATCCGGCAGATTCAGGAGAAGTGGGGACATGCTGCCGTGCTAGTCGATGCCTACGCGCCGCAGCTCGCCTATGACAGTGTGCTGGCGGAAAGCCAGAAGGGCGCGTACCAGGCCATCTCGTATCTTATCGAACAGGGACACCAGCACATCGGCCTCGTAGGCAGCCACCCAGCCGGTTATGCCAGCGTTCTGGAGCGACGCGAGGGTTATCAACGTGCGCTTGCCGCGCATGGCATCGCGGATGTATACATCGAAGACAGCCCGCTCATCCGTGAAGCCGTTTACGAAGCCACACGGCGGCTGCTAGAGCGCGCGCCCCAGGTTACGGCCCTTTTCGCCTGCAATGATAATGTCGCTATCGGGGCCATGAATGCCGCTACAGATATGGGGCGATCTTTGCCCGATGACCTGTCGATCATTGGCTTTGACGACATTGATCTGGCGAAGGAAGTGAACCCGGCGCTGACGACAGTTCGGGTCGATAAGATGGCGATGGGCGAGCTGGCAGTCCAGCACCTGCTGGATCGTCTGGAACACCCGGTACGCCCCACGCTAGTCACGCTTCTGAGGACCGAGCTTGTCGTGCGCGCCTCTGTCTGTCCACCGGGGCAGAGTACCTGAGACCACGCGCCTGACCATTCGATCAAGGCGTGTTTTGACAGCCTGCTTGCCGCTTGAAGCGGCTCACATCAAGAAGGATACCACACATGATCCCTCAGCCGCGTCCTACGGCGCTGCGCAACACCTGCGTCCTGGAAACGCCCGACGCCGCACTGAACGCGGCGTTTCAGTATGCGAAGGACAATCTGGCGCGCTGTATGCG
>JADZBY010000390.1 GCA_020851855.1 Anaerolineae bacterium | reverse complement strand
CTTGAGGTGAATGCCCTCGTCCGGCTGGATGCAGATCGAGAGCGTGTTCGGCTCGAACTGCTGGCCTTCGGGCAGCGCAAACATCAGGTGCGGCGGGCGGCGGAAGCGCACGATGATCTCGCTGTCTTTGCGGGCCAGCGCCTTGCCCGACCGCAGGTAGAACGGAACGCCCTGCCAGCGCCAGTTGTCTACGAACAGCTTCATGGCGGCATAGGTGGGCGTGGTCGAGCCGGGCGCGACGCCTTCCGTATCCCGGTAGCCCTCGTATTGCGCTCGCACCGTATTGTTGAGCGCGATGGGCCGCACCGAGGCGAGCACTTTGGCCGTCTCGTTGCGCACGGCGTCCGCCTCAAACGAAGCGGGCGGCTCCATGGCCACCAGCGACAGCAGTTGCAGCAAGTGATTCTGGAACATATCGCGCACGACGCCCGCCTGGTCGTAATAGTCGCCCCGGTGGCCCACGTCGACGCTCTCCGCGACGGTGATCTGCACGTATTCCACGTAGTTCCGGTTCCAGACCGGCTCGAAGATGGTGTTGGCGAAACGCAGGAACAGGATATTCTGCGCCGTCTCTTTGCCGAGATAGTGATCGATGCGGTACACCTGCGGCTCGCGGAAGACGGCGTGAACGGCCCGGTCCAGCGTGCGTGCGCTGTTCAGGTCATAACCGAACGGCTTCTCGATGATGATGCGCCGCCAGCCGTCGTCCTCGCGGGTCATGTCGTGCGCGCCCAGGTTGGCGATGATCGGCTCGTACAGCGAAGGCGCGGTGGACAGGTAGTACAGGCGGTGCGCCGGGCTGCCTTCGCGCTCACGCAGGGCCGTCTCCAAGTCGGCGACCGCATCCGGCTGGGCGGCGTCGCCGGGATGGTAAAAGATGCGCTGCGAGAACGTCGCCCACTCATCATCGTTCCACTGGCTGCCGAGCGCGGCCTGTGCGCCGGGCCGGAGCTTGTCGCGAAATTCCTCGTGGCTGAAGGGCGTCCGCGACACGCCCACGATGGAGAAGCGGGGCGGCATGCGGTCCTTGCGGCACAGGTTGAAAAAAGCCGGGATCAACTTGCGCTGCGTCAGGTCGCCGGACGCGCCAAAGATGACCAGCGTGACGGGCTGATCGGTGGTGTTGACGCCGTTTGCGCCGCCTGGACGGCTCGACGGGTCATCATCCGCCGCCGGGGGAACGGCCAGCGGCACGCCGTGCGCGCTCATGGCTCGTCGGGGCGCTTGACAGCGTGCCCGCCGAACTGGTTGCGCATGGCAGCCAGCAATTTCGCGGCGTAACTCTCGTCCTGCCGGCTCACGAAGCGCATCATCAACGACAGGGTGATGACCGGCGCGGGAACGTCGAGGTCCATCGCCGCCTGGACCGTCCAGCGCCCTTCGCCGCTGTCCGCGACCCAGCCCTTGATGTCGCTCAGTTCCTGGTCATCCTTGAGCGCGTTCGCCGTCAGGTCGAGCAGCCACGAGCGCACGACACTGCCAAAGCGCCACAATTCCGCGATCTGGTGCAGGTCCAGCGCGAAGTCCTTCTTGGCGCGCATGACCTCGAAGCCCTCGGCCAGCGCCTGCATCATGCCGTATTCGATGCCGTTGTGGACCATCTTCACAAAATGGCCCGCACCGCTCGGCCCGACATGGCCCCAGCCGGTGTCCGGCGCGGGCGCGAGAGTCTCCAGGGCGGGGCGCAACACGGCGATGGCTTCGTTGCTGCCGCCCGCCATCAGGCTGTAGCCTTCGGCCATGCCCCAGACGCCGCCGCTCGTGCCCACGTCCACGTACTCGAAGCCGCGCGCCCGGATCATCTCGGCGCGGCGCACCGTGTCGTTGAAGTTGCTGTTGCCGCCGTCGACGATGATGTCGCCGGGCGCGATCAGGTCCATCGTCTGGTGAATGTGACTCTCGGTCACGTCTCCGGCGGGCAGCATCAGCCATACCACACGCGGCGCGCTGAGCTTGCTGACCGCATCGGCCAGCGATGTGGCCGGGATCGCGCCCGCCGCCGCCGCTTCCTGCACCGGGCCGGGACTGCGATTAAAAGCGACGACCTCGTGCCCACCTTGCAGCAGACGGCGCACCATGTTCAGCCCCATACGCCCCAGGCCAACCATTGCCAATCTCATGCGTGATTCCCTTCTCGCGACAGGTGACGGATACCACCCGGCCCGGCGACGATCACATCGCTGGCCAGGCCGAGGAACAGGCCGTGCTCGACGATCCCGGCGTGGCGCTTGATGGCCGCCGCCAGCCCGATCGGGTCCGCAATCGGGCCAAAGGCGCAATCCAGGATGGCGTTGCCCTGGTTGGAGCGGAACGGCTCGCCGGAGCCAGTGTGGCGCACCGTGACCTGCGCGCCGAGCGATTCCAGGTAGCGCACGTGCGTGGCCAGCCCGAACGCGACTGCCTCGACCGGCACGGCGAACAGCGTACCGAGCGCGCGGGAGAGCTTCGTCTCGTCCACGACGATGATCTCGCGGCGGCTGGCCTGCGCCACGATCTTTTCGCGCAATAATGCGCCGCCGCCGCCCTTGATCACATCCAGGTTGGGCGCGACCTCGTCGGCTCCGTCGATGGTCAGGTCAACGACCGGGTTGTCGTCCAGCGTGGTGAGTGGGATGCTCAGCGAGCGCGCCTCGGCTTCAATTTCCTTCGAGCAAGGCACGCCCAGGATGTTTTCCAGCCGCCCGGCGCGCAGCGCTTCGGCCAGTTTGCGCACCGCCCACACCGCCGTGCTGCCGTGACCGAGGCCCACGATCATGCCGGAGCGGACAAATTCGACCGCCCGCTCCGCCGCCTGCCGTTTCAGTGCTGTGGTGTCGTAGCTCATGAGCAAATACTACCCGCCTCGCGCTCAGGACTCGGCGGCGAACAGGCCACGCCGCCCACCCGTCAGGCGTGGGTCGCGCACGGCGTCGGTCAGCCGCCGGATGCCCGCTACTACGTCCGCGCCCAGGTGGAAGCGGATCACGCGCCGCCCGACGTCGAGCAAGGCCTGCTGATCGCCGAGCGCCTGGGCCGTCTTGAGCGCGTTGAAGGTCAACGCGGCGTCCGGCGCGCCCGCCTCGTCGGGGATGGGCAGGTCGTGGGCCGCGTCCGAGGTCAGGATCACGAACAGGCCGTTGCCCCGGTCGCCCTTGTGGAGTTGCCCGGTCGAATGCAGGAAGCGCGGCCCGTAGCCCACCGTCGTGGCCAGCCGCGAGACGTTGCGCAGCTTCAGCCGCAGGTCCTGCAGCGCCTCGTCTACTTCTTTCGTCGGGTTCACATACGCCTGAAGCGCGATGTAGTCGCCGTCCTGGGCGGCGTCGAAGAAGCGGAGCAGCGCCTCGCCCGCGTTGGCCGCCTGCACGTTGCCATAGACGGTGATTCCGCCGTCGGTCAGCGCGGCGGTCTGGGCCGGGAACGCGCCGCTTTCCTTGTAGGCGGCGATCATCTTGCGCGCCTGGACTTTGGCGCTCTCCACGTTGGGCTGGTCGAAGGGCTGGATGCCCATCACGCGCCCGGCGACGGCCACGGCGTACTCCCACAGGAAGAACTGCGCGCCCACGTCGTAGGTATCCTTCAGGCGGAGCCAGATGACCGGGCGGCCCTGCTTGATCAGGTCGTACATGGCCGAGTCGTAGGTCGAATCGCCCGCCGTCTGAAGGTATACAAAGACGCGGTCATCGCCATACGTATCGACGCGCGCCACCGGCTCGCCCACGACGGGCAAAATGCCTTTGCCGTCCTTGCCGGTGCTCTCCGCGATGAGCTGTTCGACCCAATCCCCGAAGCTGGCGATGCTGTGCGAGATGAAAAAGGTCAGCTTGTCCTTGCCCGCCGCCGCCAGTGCGCCGAGAATCGCGCCCAGCCACGCGCCCGCGTTGTCGAAGGCGGATAGCGCCGGGCCGCACCAGTCGGCCATCTGCGCGCCGCGTGTCAGCAAGAGCGAGACGTTCGTGCCGTCCAGCGCCGCCGGGACCAAGCCGAAGAAGGTGAGCGCCGAATAGCGCCCGCCGATGTTCGAATCGTTCAGGAAGACGTGGCGGAAGTGGTATTTTTCGCCCAGATCGACCAAGCCGGAGCCGGGATCAGTGATGGCGATGAAGTGTTGCCCGGCCTCGGCTTCGCCCACCGCTTCCACGACGCGGTTGTAAAAGAACTTGAAGAACGAGCTGGTTTCCGCCGTGCCGCCCGACTTGGACGAGACGATATACAGCGTCCTGGCCGGGTCGAAGCGCGCCGCGATCTCGCCCACGCGGTCGGCGTCGGTGCTGTCCAATACGACGACTTCCATGAAGGCGGTGCTGACGCCGAACGTCCTGGCGAACAACTCCGGGGCAAGGCTGGAGCCGCCCATGCCCAGCACGATGGCGGCCACGTACCCATCGGCCAGCGCCTCATCGGCAAAATCCGCGATGGTCGGCAGGTGCTTGACCATATTCAGCGGGCTGTCCAGCCAGCCGAGCCGGTTGGCGACCTCTGCCGGGTCGTTGCGCCACACGGTGTGATCCTTGAGCCAGATGCGGGCCGGGATGTCGTTCGCATCCAGCGCCGCCAGCGCCTTGTCGACGGCGTCCTGGTGCGCGCCCAACCATGCGCTGCGCCCCTGCGACTCCGCGATCAGCTTGCCGCGCTTGCGGGCGATGGACAGCATCAGATCATCGAACGACTTGGAGAAGGACGTCACGCCCTCGGCCAGCAGCCGGTCGGTGACGGCGGTCATGTCGATGCCGAGCGCCGCCAGCGCCTCGAGGTGCGCCTGGGCGGCGTCGATGCCCTCGTCGATGGTCACGGCCACTTGTGCGTTCTCGTCCAGCGCCTTGACCGTGGCGGGCGGCACGGTGTTCACCGTGTCCGGGCCGATCAGCGCGTCGACGTACAACAACTCCGGGTAGTTCGGGTTCTTCGTGCTGGTGCTGGCCCACAATGGGCGCTGGTAGCGCGCGCCTTTTTCCGCCAGCGCATCCCAGCGGGGGCCGCTGAACACCTGCCGGAAGAGCTGGTAGGCCAGTTTCGCGTTGGCGATGGCCGCTTTGCCCTGCAGATCGGGCCGCTCAAGCTGCTCCAATTCCTTGTCGACCATCGTATCGACGCGGCTGACGAAGAACGAGGCCACCGACGCCACGTGCGACGGGTCGCCGCCCGCCGCGATGAGCTGCTCCAGGCCGGACAGGTACGCATCCATGACCGCCTCGTAGGCCTGAAGCGAAAAGATCAGCGTCACGTTGATGTTGATGCCGTCCGCGATCAAGGTCTGGATGGCGGGGATGCCTTCCGGCGTGGCGGGCACTTTGATCATCAGGTTGGGCCGCGCCACCGTCTTGAACAGCCGCCGCGCATCGCGCACCGTGCCCGCCGTGTTGTGCGCCAGTCGCGGGCTGACTTCCAGGCTGATGTAGCCATCCGCGCCGTTGGTTTCCTCGTAAATGGGCGCAAGCAAATCCGCCGCGCTGCGAATGTCCTCGATGGCCAGCCCTT
Source organism: Anaerolineae bacterium (assembly GCA_020851855.1). Classification (GTDB taxonomy): domain Bacteria; phylum Chloroflexota; class Anaerolineae; order Aggregatilineales; family UBA2796; genus JADZBY01. The sequence goes on along the minus strand of JADZBY010000390.1, from coordinate 1,047 downwards.
CAAACGTCTCGTCCACGGACTTCCCGGCGCGGGTGAGCACGGCGATGCTCTCGTCGTAGTCGGCGCTGCCGGCGATGGCCTTCTCGAAAATTGTCGGGTTAGAGGTCATGCCGGTGACGCCCTTGTCGATGAGCGCCTTGATCTCGCCCGATGTGAGCAGCGAGCGGCGGATATTGTCGTACCAGATAGACTGGCCAAGTGCGCGAATTTCTTGAATCTTGCCCATACGGTCGCTATCCTTTCGCAGCCCGGACGGCTGCAAGCTGCGCGTGTCTCACCCGTCGGCGCGCCGAGCGCCGGAAGCTCCATGCAAACAGACCATGTTGCAGAGGGCGGCATAGTGCGCCCTGATTTTCCCTCTCAGTTTAACGCGAGTCGGCGGCGGGCGGCCAATGGCGGCGGCTTGTCCACTTTGCATATGCCGCGCCTACCGATAACTGCGATAACCTGTGCACAGGCCGTGTATGCACTTCGTTTAGCGGGTCGATTTACGCTCTTCACGTGGTGCATTTGGACTGTGAAACGTCTGTAAGAAGGACGCCGCATCGTGACCCACTCGTATTCCCACGACGTCATGCTCAGCCCATTCACATGGCGCTACGGCTCGCCGGCCATGCGTGCGATCTGGTCGGAATCCAACAAGCGCCGTTTGTGGCGGCAGGTGTGGGTGGCGTTGGCGCGCGCCCAACACCGCGCCGGGCTGGTCAGCGCCGCCCAGCTTCAGGACCTGGAATCCCATGCCGACGACGTGGACATTGAGGCCTCGCTGGCCGTCGAGGCGGACATTCACCATGACCTGATGGCGGAGCTGCTGGTTTTCGCCGGGCAGTGTCCGGTGGGCGGCGGGATCATCCACCTGGGCGCGACGAGCATGGACATCGAAGACAACGCCGAATCGCTGCGCATCCGGGACGGCCTCGACCTGATCGTGACCAGCCTGAAAGACCTGCTGGCCGTGCTGGCGGACCTGATCGAGCGCGAAGCGGACCAGGTGTGCATCGGCTTCACGCACCTGCAAGCCGCCGCGCCGACGACGGTCGGCTACCG
>JADZBY010000389.1 GCA_020851855.1 Anaerolineae bacterium | reverse complement strand
CGTGGCGACGATGCCCTGTGTGGCGGCGAACGTTTCCAGACAGCCCGCATTGCCGCATCCGCTGCACACCCGGTCGCTCGTCTCGTCGATGATCGTGTGCCCGACGCCGCCTGCCCAGCCCAGCCCGCCGGTGAAGTATCTTCCATCCGCAATGATGCCCGCCCCGATGCCCGTCGAGACGGTGACGTAGGCGAAATGGGCGATGCCCTTGCCCGCGCCAAAATGCGCTTCGCCCAGGCATGGCGCGGGCGTGTCCAGCGCGAAGTAGTAGCGCGTGGCGAACTCGGCAGACAGGCGCGCCTTGAGGTTGTAGCCGATCCACTCGCGGGAAAGATGCGCGGTGGCGGTCACCAGCCCGTCGCTGGTGATGAACGCGGCGATGGAGATGCCGACGCCGTGCACCGTGCTGGGAGCGATGCCTGTTTCGCCCGTGATCTCGGCTATCACGGCCAGGATGCGCTGCACGATGACTTCCGGCGTCGCCCCGGCGGGCGTGGACAGCCGCTTGAGCGCCGCCAGCTCGCCATCGCGGCGGATCAGCCCCGCTTTGATGGCCGTGCCGCCGATGTCTAGCACAAGGGCAAGCTCTGCGGGCGCGCTCATTGGGGCGACCCCTCGGTTGTGAACGCTACCATCGTCGTTCGGCCCTCAAAATAGGTCACGTCATCGGGGTCGAGAAAGCCACAGCCGGGCTGCTGCAAACTGGCCGCCGCCGCTGCCGAGGCGTACACGACGCTGGCATCCAGCGAACGGCCCCGGTTGAGGGCGACCACCATCGCCGCCAGGAACGTATCGCCCGCCCCGGCGGTGCTCACCCAGGAGTCAACCTGCGTGCGGACTCGCCGCGCCCCACCGCCGCTGAAGACATACGCGCCGCGCGGGCCGTCGGTGATGACCAGCGTCTCCGTCCCGCCCGCTTGCAGCGCGTCAAAACGTTCCTGCGCGAGCCGCCAGGACCAATCCTGCCCGGCGGCGAGCGCGGTCTGGAACTCTTCAAGGTTGACCTTGAGGATCGTTGGCCCGGCGGCAGCGCCCAGCGCCAGCGCGTCGCCCGCACAATCCAGGCAGGTGCGCACGCCGCGCGATGCGAGCACGTGGATCAGCCCGGCATAGGTATCCGTGCCGAAATCCGGCGGCAGGCTGCCGTTGAGCGATACCCAGGCCGCATCCGAGGCGTGCTCCAGCGTCTTGCGGGCGAACGCCTCACGCAGGCCATCCCCGGCGACGGCTCCCGGCTGCAAAAACACGGTCGTCTCGTGCCGGTCCGGCGTGAGCACGGTCGAGCAGCGCCGCGTATCGTGTTCGGACCAGACCATGTCGGCGTCGATGCCCTCGCGCGCCAATTCCTCTACGATAAACTGCCCACTCAAGCCGCCCACGATGCCCAGGCTCAGCGCCGTACCGCCCAGCAGCGTCACGGCGCGGGCCATGTTGTTTCCCTTGCCGCCCGCCGTATGAAAGGCATACCGCGCCCGGTTCACGTTGCCGGGCGTCACGGCGTCCATGATGTAGTACGAGTCGATGGCCGGGCTGGGCGAGGCGATCACCACGTCGTAACGGGGGCGCTTCGCCTCATCGGGTGCGCTGCTCATGGCGAGCCTGTCTCTCTTCCGGGCGCGCTACTCGTAATCGCCCTGGAACGCGGGCCACTGGTTGAGTTCGGTATCTTTGAAGCCCATCAGCCGGCTGCCCAGGATGGCCGTCGCGTTGTACTCCACGCGCTCCAGCAGGTCGAAGCAGTCGTCGAGCGTCGGCGCGGCGCACAGGATGCCGTGATACGGGTACAGCACCGCGTGGCCGTGCTTGCGGAAGCTCTCGCCCTTCTCCCGGAAGATGTCCACGATGGCCTGCCCGAACTCCGGGCTGTCGACCTTGAGATGGCGCGGCAGGACCGGGATCGGCCCGAATTTCTTCATGGCATCCATGAGCGGCGGCATCGGGTCGGACTGGCAGGCGAAGACGCACGCCTGGCGCGGGTGGGCGTGGATGACCGCGCCGACAAAGTCAAATTCCTGGTACAGGCGGCGGTGCGTCGGCCAACTCACGCTCAGCTTGCCCTGTCCGTCGAGGATCACGCCGTCCATATTGACGAGCAGCAGATCGTCGGCGGTCATGTGCAGGCGCTTGCGCTTGGCGTTGCCCGTCGGCGTCAGGTAAACCGTGGTGGCCGAAGCGCGCCCGCTGAAGTTGCTGCCCGCCGCGTTGGTCAGGTGGCGGTTATAGACCAGGGCGCACACTTCCAGCAACTCGTGGCGTGTGACTGTGTACATGGTGCTCTCTCACTCGTTCTGAAGATAGGGAAGGGTGGATTTGCGCACGACAAGCCGGACATCCATCAACGTATTGCGCGGGCCGCCGTCGTAACGGCCCTCGATGCGCTCGACCAGGCAGTGCACGGCGCGCTCGCCCGCGTCACGCTTCGGCTGCTCGACGGTGGTGAGCGGCGGATCGACGTATTCGCCCAGTAAAATGCCGTCCACGCCGGTCACGCTCACATCTTCCGGCGCGCGCAGGCCGCTTTCGCGCAGCGCCCGCATCGCGCCGATGGCCAT
>JADZBY010000388.1 GCA_020851855.1 Anaerolineae bacterium | reverse complement strand
GGCCAGAACGCGCTGGTCAACCTGCGCCAGAAGCTCTTCGAGCACCTGTTGCGGCAGGACATGCGCTTTTTCAACACGACGCCCGTCGGGCAGCTCGTCTCGCGCCTGTCTAACGACATCGAAGCGCTCACCGAGCTGCTCTCGACCAGCATCGTGATGGTCATCAGCAACCTGATGACGCTCATCGGCATCGTGGTCGTCATGTTCGCGCTCAACTGGCGGCTGGCCCTGCTCGGACTGGCCGTGCTGCCGGTTATGACGCTCGTCACGACGTTCTTCCGGGGCAAAATCCGCAAGACGAGCAGCCGCTTTCACCGCATCGTCGCGGAGTACCAGGCGTTCCTCAACGAACAGCTCGGCGGCATGTTGATCGTCCAGCTTTTCGGGCGTCAGGCGCTCAGCCGCGACGAGTTCAACACGATTAACGAGAGCTTCCGCAACACGCACATGCAGTTGCGCGACTACTACACGTGGTACGCCTCGTTCCTGCAATTGCTGACCGCCGTCGGGCTGGCGCTGGTGCTGTACGGCGGCGGGCAGGGCGTACTGGCCGGCTGGGCGACGCTCGGCATGTTGATCTCGTTCATCCAGTACACGCAGCGCAGCTTCGAGCCGATCCTTGCCCTGTCCGAGCAGATCGCCCAGATTCAAACGGCATTGGCGGCAGGCGAGCGCATCGCCCGGATGCTCCAGATCGAGCCGTCCATTGTCGAGCCGGAACAGCCCGTCCACATCGAGAATTTCCGGGGCGATGTGCGCTTCGAGGATGTGGATTTCGCCTACGAGCCGGGCACGCCGGTGCTGCGGGGCATCCACCTGCACATCCAGCCCGGCCAGCTCGTCGCCATCGTGGGGGCCACCGGCGCAGGCAAAACGTCGCTGGCCAGCATCCTGGCGCGCTTCTACGACGTGCAGGCCGGGCGCGTGCTGCTGGACAGCGTCGACGTGCGCCGCCTGAGCTTTGCCAACCTGCACCGCTATGTCGCCGTCGTGCCGCAGAACCCGTACTGCTTCAACGGCACGATTGCGGACAACCTGCGCCTCTTCGACCCAACCATCTCCACGGAGCGCATGGTCGAGGCGGCGCGTATTGCTTCTGCCGCGCCGTTTATCGAGCGCCTGCCGGGCACGTATGACTTCCAGCTTTTGCCGGGCGGCGCGAACCTGTCGCACGGGCAGCGCCAACTGCTTGCGCTGGCCCGCGCCCTGATCCACAGCCCTACCGGCGTGCTCGTCCTGGACGAGGCCACCAGCAACATCGACACCGAAACGGAATTGCTCATCCAGGAAGGGCTGCGCCGAATCATGCGCGGGCGGACCAGCATCGTCATCGCGCACCGCCTGTCCACCGTGCGCGACGCCGACCGTATCCTGGTCATGAAGGGCGGGCGCATCGTCGAGGACGGCACGCACGAGCAACTGCTGGCGCACAGCAATGTCTATGCCCAGTTGTACCGCCGCCAATTCCTGGAGATGGACCTGTCCGGCGCGTCGGATGCGTCTGAGCAGAAGGCGGCGCGGTAGGGGCCTCACCCCTGACCCCTCTCCACCGAGTACGATGGAGAGGGGAACGGCGCGGGGACTCCCGTGCAAACGGCGATTCTCCCCCTCTCCACGCGGTACTCCGCGTGGAGAGGGGGTCGGGGGGTGAGGCGTCTTTCGCTGAATTTCACATCGAATTGGCGGATCGTAGAGTGATCATCTCGCGATTTCCTGGATATAATATTGGCTGTGAGCGAAATCCATCCGCCGGAAGGGCAAAAGGCTGCGTGTGCTGCGGCCTGGCCGGCGGCATCCATCGAGCACACTCGCCCACGGTGCGACCGCATCGCGGGTGCAGGGCACAGTCGAGGTGAACTTGTCAGCCCCAACCCACCCCACGCTGACCACGGCCTTTGCGCCGCCTGAGCGCGCTCCACGCGATACGCTGCTGGACGATATGCACTATTTCCAGAGTTTGCCTCTGGTGCGGGACCTTCTCGGCGCAGCCCCGGAAGTCTTCCTCATCCTCAACGAGCAGCGGCAGGCCGTCTACGCCAACCAGAGCCTGCTGGACACGCTGCGCATCACCGTCGATGAGTTCCAGGACGGGCTGCGACCGGGCGAGATGCTGAAGTGTACCCACGCGCACGCAACGCCGGGCGGCTGCGGCACGACGGAGTTCTGCCGGACGTGCGGCGCGGTGCGGGCCATCCTGACAGCGCTCGGCGGGCGGCGTGACGTGCAGGAATGCCGCATCTTGCGCGAAGACGGCTCCGCGCTTGACCTGGAAGTGACGGCCACGCCGCTCACCACGCGCAACCGGCGCTTCACCGCCTTTTCTGCCAGAGACATCAGCCACGAGAAGCGCCGCCACGTGCTGGAGCGCCTGTTCTTCCACGACATCCTGAACACGGCGAGCGGCGTGGTGGGCTTTGCCGAGCTTCTCAACACCGCCTCTGCCGAAGAAATCGGCGTGTACTTGCCGCATTTGTACCAGCTCTCGCTGCGCCTCATTGACGAGATTCGCAGTCAGAAAGCGCTGCTGGACGCCGAAAATGATTCGCTCGACGTGGTGCTTTCCGAGGTGGATTCGGTGGACTTGCTCGCCCAGGTGGCCGAAGAATACGCGCATCCCGATCTGTCGCGTGGGCGGCGTGTGGCGCTCGATTCCCAGTCCGAGTCGGTGGACATGATCACCAGCCCGGTGCTGGTGCGGCGGGTGCTGGCCAACATGGCGCGCAACGCCCTCGAAGCCACGCGCCCCGGCGACACGATCACGCTGCGTTGCCGCAAGGTGGATGGCGGCGTCGAGTTCGCGGTGCACAACCCGGGCGTGATGCCGCGCGACGTGCAGTTGCAGGTCTTCCAGCGCTCATTTTCGACCAAAGGCGCGGGGCGCGGCCTGGGCACGTACAGCATCCGCCTGCTGAGCGAGCGCTACCTGGGCGGGCGCGTGCGCTTCACCTCGACGCCGGACGCGGGGACCACGTTCTACGCCTGGTATCCGCTGGAACTGGCCGAGAAGCAGGCCGTTCCGGGCGAGGTCGTCGGCTGACGGTCACGGCTGGAACAGCGAGAACAGCCCGACAATCCCCAGAATCTCATCGGTCGTGAACGGCTTGACCAGGTAGGCGTCGGCGTTGAGCGCCTTCGCCGCCTTGCCGTGCGCCTCGGTGGCGGAGATGACGATGACCGGGATCGACGACAGGATCGGATCGGCGTCCAGCCAGGCCGCCACTTCCCAGCCATCGATCTTCGGCATGTTCAGGTCCAGCAAGATCATGGCCGGCAGATCGTTCCGGTCGCGGGATGTTTGCAGCACGTCGATGGCCACCCGGCCATCCGGGCAGCCCAGCACCTCGAAGCCCTCTTCTTCGAGCACGATACGGAGAAATTCGCGCAGCGGGGCGTCGTCCTCTGCGATTACAATGCGCTTGTGCGGCACCGGAAACCGGTCCTTTCCCCCTTCAATCAACGGACTAAGGCACAACCCGCCCGTTGAGCATGTCGTTCAAGCGAGTCAAGACGCGCCGTACCTCGGCCTCAAAGTCGTCGGTGATGCCTTCCATGATCGCCGCGTCGCGCAGCATGTCGCGCGCCTCGCGCAGCGAATCATGCCCCTGGCGCAGCTTCTTCAGCCCGTCGCGGACCTGGCTGCGCGCCTGGCTGAGTGAAGCGTTGCGCGCCGGGTTGGTGTCCCAGCCAAAATCGGCGGCGATGTGGCCCAGGCCGGTTAGGAACTGGTCAATGGACGCCATCTGCCGCCGCGCGCCCTGCTGCAACAGGTCTTGCAGCCCCTTGCTGAGCGTCGGCTCGACGCGGAAGTCAAGCTGGCTCACGTCCGTGTAGCGGCTCTCCACGCCCGCCTGATCCGCCGGCTGCGCGACCAGCGAGCCTTTCTGCGGCGAGAGGCCGGTGAAGACCGGATAGAGCACGCCGACGCACATGTTGTGCACGTCCGCGACCATCTGCTGGGCCAGCACGTGCGGGCTGTTCTCGATCAGGCGCGAGCTGTTCCAGTCGATGATGCGCAGCGTCGCGCCGTTCCAGTACACGTGCTCCAGCTTGTGGTCGAGGTACACGATCTTCTGGCGGTGCGCCTCGCGCAGCACGTTGGCGAACTGGAAGGCGAGGTCCAGCCCTTCTTCGGTGGGCAGCCGCCAGCGCACGCCGGGCGCGTTGGGCTTCATGACGTACAGCAGGCTCTCGTTGCGCGGGAGAAGCTCCAACGCAAGGTAAGGCCGCCAGCCTTTGCCGGCGAAACGAAACGCGCCCTGCCGGAATAGCTCCGTGCTCAGCCCGTAGCTCTCGATCTCGCCGGAGCGTGGGCTTTCCTCTCGCGAGGCGATGTAGCCGCAGTCCAGCAGCCGCACCACGCTCGACGCCACGGACATGCGGACCAGCAGGTCCGCTTCGTTGATGAAGGCCATCGCTTCCATGCGCGGCTGGCCGTCGCCCGCCGCGATGTGCTCGGCGCGCATGACTTTGAAGGCCACGCTCTGGCCGTCGCGCCGGTCAACCGCCTCGTACACCCGCGCATAATGGCCGGGCGCGAAGGTGTCGATAGTATTGCCAAGCGCGTACAGGTCCGTGAGTTGCGCCACCGTATTCCGTTCCGCTCCGTAACCCTTCAGATGCGTTCCCAATGCTATACCCTCACTCCCCTGCCCCTCTCTCCCTCAAGGCGAGAGGGGGGAAAGACGGGATGCAGCCCGCGTTTTGTACCCCTCTCCATGAGGGAGAGGGGCTAGGGGTGAGGGTTTCCTGCCGACCCTTAGTTTTGTTGTTCAAGTTCCACACTCAACGACGTGACATCGACCAGCACACCGCCCGTCGATGAGTATAGGTACAGCTTGAGCGGCACGTCGGGCGGGTAGGCCGCATTCGACTTGCCGAGCAGCTGGTCGTCGTTCAGGTACAAAGATAACGTGCCATCGTCGTTTCGTTCAATAGCCAGCCGGGTACGAATGTCCGGCGCTGGAATCTGCACGCCGGAGACGAAGCGCGCATTGAGGTACACGCTCACGTCGAGCACCTGCGGCTGGATGAGCTTGACCTCGATGGCGGCGCGCTGGCCTTGCAGCGACTCGAAGCCGACGCCGAAATACACCTGCCCGGTCGGCAAGAGCGCGCCCTGGTAGTCGCTCAATTCAAAGCTGACCTCGGCCCGGCGCAGGAAGCGGGCCGCATCCGCCCCGAACAGCGGCGTCAGGATGTCCGGACCGAGCCGGATCAGCGGGCCGCGCCCTGTGCCGGTCTGGGCATTGCCAAGCTGCCAGATTCCGTCGCGCTTCTCGAACCAGGCCACATCCCAGCTAATCTTGTCCGGCGGCAATGTGTCCAGGGCGGCGAGTAAATCACGCTGGCCGCTTTCGGCGGGCGGCGGCACGGTGGGCAGCGCCACGCCCGGCTCTGGCAGCGGCGTGCCGAGCAGCACCGCGCCTGCGTTCAGGGTAGGCAGCGGCGTGATGGTCGGCGTGTGCAGCGGCGCGATGGTCGCCGGGTCGATCAGCTCGCCGGTCGGGATGGGCGTGGCCAGCGTCGGCGTGGGCACGGGCTGCTCCGGCGTCTCGGTGGGCGCGACGGTGGGCGGCACGGGCGTGGCCGAAGGCGGCGGCGTGCTCGTGGGCGGGACAAGTGTTGGCGTGGCCGTCGGCGGGTTCAGCGTGTGCGTCGGCGGGAGCGTTTCCGTGGCCAACCCGGCGGCCCCGGCGTTCAGGGCCGCCTGCGTGGCGTCCGGCGGCAGCGTCGCCGCTGGCCCGCCGCCATCCCGCCCACCGAGCAGCGCCACGGCCAGGATGACCAGCCCGATCAGCACGGCGAGCGCCAGCACGAGCACAATCGGCGCGCGCCCACGCGAGCGGCGCTCCCGCCCGGCGTCCTCAGAGCGCGGCGCGGCGTCGGGCGTCCCGGCGTCGTGAGTGGGTAGTGTCCCGGCGGGCGGCGCGCCGCCCGATCCGGCGCTGGCGGCAGCGCTGCGGGCCGATCCACGCGATGCAGGCGCGCTGGCCGGCGCAGCGGCAGCCGCAGGCGCGCCCGCTAGAAACGGCGGCAGCGCCGGGCCGTCATCCAGCGACTCGACCGTGTAGCTGATGGGCGGGCTTTCCGGCTCCGGCATGGGCGTCTGGCGGATGATCTCCTGCCAGCGCCGGAAGATGGGCAGCGCGGGCTGGCGGTCGATGAACAGCGAGGCGAAGTGCCCGTCCAGAAGGCGCAATTTATCGTTGGGCAGGAAGTTCGAATTGGTGTACACGTCGCGGATGGCGACGTACGTATCGCGCCACTGGCGAAGCTGCGGTGTGTAGGCGTCGCCCAGGTCGCGCCGGGTCAGGTCCACCAGCTTGTGGTGCGCCTCTTCGACCGCCGGATCGGGGTCGTCGGCGGGCAAGAGCGCCGCCTGTTCGATGACGCGCTTGGCCTGGGCCAGAATCTCCGCCGAATCGGCCAGGTCTTGCAGCCAGAGCTTGAACGGGCCGAGGTCCTTGCCGGTGATGCCCTGCGTGGCGTTGATGCGCTCGACCGCCGTGTCAAGCTGCTGGCGCGCGCCGCGAAAATCGCCATCTTGCCAGCGCCGCAGCGCATCGTCGACCGCGCGCAAGGCCTGGTCGGCCTGCTCCAGCTGCCCGGCGGCGAGCGGCGCGCGCACCGCCTGCCGCGCTTCGCCCAGCGCGGCGATGGTCCGCGTATTGTTCAGGACGCGCACCGCTTCCAGCACCAGCTGGCGGCGCACGATGGCGTTTTCGAGCATCTGGAAGGCGGGGTGCAGCCGCGCGTTGGGCAGCGCCTTGCTGGCCGCTTCCTGCCAGATGGCCGCCTCGTCAAACTGCTCTTTTTGCAGCGCGCGCATCCCACGCAGCACGTAGTCGAAGAACAGGACGCGCACGCCCGCCGCGCTCGCTTCCCGCAACGGCTCGACCACGCCGCGCGCCATGGCCTTCAGGTAAATCTGAAGCGTGGGCATCTGCGCGGCGAAGGTGGCCCGAATCTGTTCCTCTTCGGGCAGGAACAGGGTCAGGATACGGCGCTCGGTGGCTTCGGTCTGCGCCAGCGAGGTAGGGCCTTCGCGCTCCAGCCACTTGTCGAGCGTCTCGCCCAG
>JADZBY010000387.1 GCA_020851855.1 Anaerolineae bacterium | reverse complement strand
GTCGCCAGCCATATCTTCCGCGGTCTGACGCCGGACGAACTGGCAGTCAACTATGCACTCGACCTGGGACAGGTCTACGCAGCGCTTGCCTATTACTACCAGCACAAGACAGCCATGGATGACCAGAGGCGTGCCGACGTCGTTCGAGCAGAGCAGTTGCTGGCCGATGCAGTCGCCGAGGGCATGGAAGCGGCAGACATCACGTGGCTGGATGAGCCAGAAGCATCGTCTCACAGCCGCCAGCATGTTGAGAGGCACGTTCTCAATACGTGGCAGCGCACGCAACGCTCGGCTAAGAAGTGATGGACCGGCGCTTATCGACGCAAGCTACCTGATGGCGGGCGTTGTGGATGAAGGATGAAATGATGTCGGATCATACCGTAACTCTGACCATTTGTAGTAGATCAGACTTAATCTGACACAAGGGACTTAACCGATAGAACGGGACGGGGTTACGTTCGGCGAATATGCTGTTGGGTGTTTTCCTTCAAAGAAGGTATCCAGCATCTTGGCGTGTGCCAAATGTTTGGTTTCGTGAAAGGTCTGCACCACCTCTGGGGTACGCTCGCGCACTAAGCGCCAGGCCACGACGCGCGAGGACCGCCGCTCGACGATGGTCATCAGGAAGAGCGCGTTTTTTTGTCCCGTTTGGGCGCGACATGGGTGAAGAGCTCATCCATCCCAAGGGCACTGTCGGTTCTGGCCGCCGTGGGCACGTCGGGCGTGCGGTGGGCTTGGTCGCGCACCCAGTTCATGATCGTCACATGGTCAACGCCCAGGTGGCGACCGATCCGCCGGTGGTTCATCCCATCCACGACAGCTTCACCGCTTGCTGGCGTACCGCTTCGGGGTATCCCTGCCCTCGCGGCTCCGGCACATACCGACATCCACATTCACCGCACTCGTACCTCTGGCTCCCGGCGGCGGTGAACCCGATTTTCCATTGGCGTATCTTGGCTTGGCAGCGCGGACAGCTTTTCATAACCTGTCTAGTCTACCACTACCCTTTACACCACCCACCTGCGCAACTATGGGCACAATCTGACCCTCATAAGCCGGGCTGTGACTGGAGGGCATGCAGGCGCCTATGGTCATTGAGGGTGCCGTCAACACCGCCGTCTTTAAGGTCTACGTCCGAGAGGCGCTGTGTCCAGCCTTGAGCCCCACTGACGTGGTTGTGTTGGACAACCTGAGCTGTCACAAAACGCCCACGGTGGCCGCCTTGATTGAAGCACGTGGATCATCGCTGCTGTGGTTACCCAATTACTCGCCCGATTTCTCGCCTATTGAGAAGTCCTTCAGTAAGCTCAAGCATTTCTTGAAGCGTGCCGCCGCCTTGTCCATCGATTCTGTCATCGATCCCATTGCCCACGGCTTGTCCTTGATCTCACCCTCGGACGCCCTGGGCTGGTTCTGTTCTTGCGGTTTCCTTAATATCGACCAGTCTACTCGAAATCCGCTCGTGCGATGCGTCGGACGAGGTAGACATCGTCTTGCAGCCATCACAACCAACGCGTGCGCGCATAAGGTAACGCGTACAGCCCTACTTCCTCAAGGTAAGTGCCATCCACAACACTTTCCTGTGTGTGACATAATCTTCACGCCTCAGCGCCCAAGCCACGGTTGCTCCCACACTGTGCACAGTGAGCAGCGCCGCCCGGATCAAGGCGGCCTGCCAGCGTGGGCGGTACCGCACGAAATAGCCCAAGATTCCCTTGCGGTGTTCCACAAGCTTCCACCCCTTCGCCTCTTGATCGAGGTTGAAGTGAGTGACCTGTGCTTCAGCAACGAGGTAAATACGCCAGCCGTGCTGGCGCAGACGCCAATGCCAGCCAAATTCCTCCCCGAAGACTACGGTCGTTTCATCCATCAAGCCGGCCTCCTCATATGCGGCGCGACGGACAACCATTGATACTCCTACGATGACTGGCACAGGCCGAGTGCTCTGGTCGGTCTTGAGCGAATCGACCCCCAGTCGCTGCGCTATCCCTATCCATTGCAGGGTGTGTCGTATGAGCCCTCCATGGCGCGTTAAGCTGCTCAACCCGGAGATGACATACAACATCCGGAACAGAGACGGATCACTGAAGGAGGACAGGTGCGGTGAACCATCAGGGAAGACAATGAGAGGGCCAACCAAGCCCACATCCTGATGATCTTCCAAGAAACGTACGAGGGTGTCAAGCGCTCCCGCGTGTATTTGGATATCGTCGTTGAGGAGCGCGATATAAGGCGTTTGGGCAAGCCGCAATATAGCGTTATGGTTCGCGGCAAACCCACGCCGCGTTTCATTGACCAATATCTTGATGTCCGGGTACTTGCGTTGAAGTGCTTCTACCTCAGGCGCAAGTCCAGAATTGACAGTCAAGTAAACTTGTACGGGCAACTCCGTGCTAGAATAAAGGCTAGAGAGAGCTGTCCAAATGTGAGAAAAATCCTCGTGAACGATGAAGCTGACTGTTAATTTCGTCTTCACCTAGCGAAACACCCAGCTATGCGACGCATCCTGCACCTCCATGAAGCTTCCGAACAATCAGGCACTGAAAACGTTGTGGCAGCCATCATCGAGCACCTTGACCGTTCTCGATATGAACCGCTCTTGGCCTGCCCGCCCGGACCGTTAGCTCAACACGTGGCTATGCAAGGGATAAGCCACATACCCTTTACATTCCGCCTGCGTCGGTTGAAAACGCCCGCGGGATTCCCGGTACGGGCCGTCAATCCTCTGGCATTAGCCCAAAAAGTCCGGGAGAGTTTCCGTGTTGAGCGCATTATTCGTGATCAGCAAATTGACCTTGTCCACACGCATTCTTTGTCTGCGCATCTGGTGGGTCTATTTGCTGCCAGGCGGGCTAAGCGACCTATTATATGGCATATCCATGTCTATATGCCGAGCTTGCTTTATCAATTTACGCTGCCGGATCTGATGATTTTTGTCTCGCATGCCGTGCGGCAGGCGGCGAATCCCAATGTGCCCGCTGCAAAGGCGCGGACCATTCATAATGGAGTCGATCTTTCGCAGTTTAATCCCCAACAGCCTGTCCCTAATGATGTGCGCAAGGAATTCGACATTCGACCCGATCAGCCCCTGGTCGCCTTAATCGGACACATTGATCCCATAAAGGGTCAGCGTGAACTCCTGGAAGCCTGGCCCCAGGTCCTGGCCGAAAGACCGGATGCGCGACTCCTGCTTGTTGGCAAACCGATCACCTTTGCGGGTCCAGACTATATGCGCGAGCTGCAGCGACTAATAACTCACCTGGGGATTCAACACTCGGCAATCCTTGCAGGCTTTCGCTCCGATATTGTGTCTGTCCTGCATGCTATTGATGTGCTTGTCTCTTTCACCATGAATGATACGTTGTCCATTATGGTGATTGAGGCAATGGCGATGCAGAAGGCGATTATCGGCGCTAACTCAGGTGGGTTACCAGAGCTCATCCATTCAGGAGAAAGTGGCTTGCTCGTCAATAATGACGATATAGATGGGCTTGCACGCGCCATCAAGACGCTGCTGGACGATCCTGAAAAACGTTATAGGTTTGGTATTGCCGCTCGCCGTGATGCAATGTCAAAATTCAGTATTGTAGATTTTATCAATAACATCCAAGCCGCCTATGATGAGCTGGCTTAGGTGATGTCGGCATTTCAGAGCGACCATGTACCTATGTCTGCAATGCGCAATAGTTAGGAAACGATTAGTCAGATAGAGTGAGAGCTTTGGCGAGCATGTTCGAGCTTGCTCATCTAGCACCGAACTAGGCCCTCCGGTAAACGCTAGACTCTAGGGTCAAAGAGCCGCTTGTGATTCGCGCCCGGCGGAAAACAGGGACTGTGCCATGCTGGACAATGAAGGCAAGCCACCTATCACATCACCGTCAAATAGCCTTGTCTTGATTGAGGGCAACCATGTGCGGCATCTGCGGCGTTTGGTATTTTGACCCGGCCTCGACGGTGGAACCACAGCTCATCGCCTCGATGCGCGATGAAATGACGCACCGAGGGCCAGATGAGGCTGGCATCCATACAAGCGGCCCGGTTGGGCTGGGGTTTCGTCGCCTTAGCATCATCGACCTGGACGGCAGCCACCAGCCGATGCCGAATGAGGACGAGCAGGTTTGGATTACCTTCAATGGCGAGATCTATAACTTCCAGGCGCTGCGTCATCGCCTTGCGGACCGGCACTGTTTCCGCACGGTGGGCGATACCGAGACAATCATTCATGCCTACGAGGAGTTTGGCTCTGAATGTGTCAAGTATCTGCGCGGTATGTTCGCTTTCGCGATTTGGGACGCTCGCCAGCAGCGCCTAACCTGCGCGGTAGACAGGTTCGGTAAAAAGCCACTCTATTATCTGCTAGATCACGAGAAGTTCATCTTCGCTTCGGAACTAAAAGGCATCCTTCAATGCCCGGGTGTAGACCGCGATCTTGACCTGGATGCGCTCGACGAATACCTCGCTTACGGGTACATCACCGCGCCGCGCACCGTGTTTAGAAGCATTCGCAAACTGCAACCTGGCCACACCCTGGTCGTTACCCAGTCTGGGGTAGCGACCGTGAGGGAGTACTGGCACCCGGCCCTTGTACCGCCTGAACAATGGTTGACCGACTCTGTCAATGATCTTGCGGCCAGGCTTCGTGGTGTCCTTCTCGAAGCAGTTCGCTTGCGCATGGTCAGCGATGTGCCACTGGGCGCTTTTCTGAGCGGCGGCGTCGATAGCAGTGCTGTCGTGGGCCTGATGAGCAAGGTCAGCGCATATCCCGTGCGAACCTTCACGATTGGCTTCGAGGAGGCGCTATACGACGAGACCTCTTATGCGCAGCTCGTGGCCGATACTTGTGGGACAGAGCATACACGGGAAGTGGTGCGCCCGGACATCGTAACCATACTGCCGAAGCTCGTTCACCAATTTGATGAACCCTTCGCCGATTCGTCAATGATTCCGACTTATTACGTGTCCCAGGTCGCCCGGCAGCATGTTACCGTGGTCTTGAGCGGCGACGGCGGCGATGAGATATTCGGCGGCTATCCCTGGTATCGTTACGGCCTTCGCCAGATGTTCCTGCAATCCTTTGTGCCCGCTTCGCTAAGGCCAGTTGCAGGCCGGATCGGCGCATACCTGCCGAAGGCAACGAAGATAGCACCTTATGTTTCGGTAATTGATCGAGCGGTCGCCTATTGGGGCATGCGCACCGATTTCTTCGATCCTGCGCAGCGAGCCGCCCTGTATAAAAACGATGTGCGCACTCAACTGCGGCATGCTCCCGGCGAGCAACAGAAGATTGAAAGCTTCAAGCGCGCGGCTGGGCTCGATGGCCTTTCCCAGCTTCAGTACTCTGATCTGCTGCTCTATATGCCGGGCGACATCCTCACCAAAGTCGACCGTTGCAGTATGCTTGCCTCGCTCGAAGTGCGTTGTCCTTTGCTTGACCATGAAGTGTTCGAGTTCATGGCCCGGATCCCTTCTCGGTATCGTATGAACCTGACCGCCAGCAAGATCTTGTTGAAGAAGGCAGTGGGCGACCTTCTGCCCCCACAAATCCATACGCGCAACAAGTGGGGCTTCAGCATCCCATTGGGAGAATGGTTGCGTGGTCCACTGGCAGACATGTTGTGTGACACGTTGCTGAGCCCAAATGCCGCCAGCCATGCGCTCTTTGATGCGGGACGCATCCACCTTATGTTCGACCATAACCTGAATGGCACAGCCGATCACGCAAGCCGGTTGTGGTCGCTTCTCTGCCTTGAATTGTGGATGCGCGAATACGCCTGTGGGGGGAGTCTCAGCTCAGGAGCTTCCACGATGGCTCAGCAGATGCGACCCGAATTTGCGCCCGACCTTCACCACAAAAGCTAAGGCTGCCACGGGGTCAGTGCGCATCGTTTCAGCCCAGATATGCAGTCCAACGCGGGGCGATTGTCGAAGGGCCAAGGCACCCAGTAACAGCCGCTTCAAGGAGGCGTCGCGCTCGATCATTCTGCGTTCTGCGCTACCTAACGTCACCTCGCTCAAATACCCCCGCAACAACGAATCAAGTAGACGTAGAGTACGCATAATCTGGGTTGGCTCACGAGGGTAGTCTGCCTGAGCTAGCCCTTGGAGCCAGCGTACTTCCTCGAGGGTGATACGCTCTCCTATAAGGTCGTAGATGGCATCCGAAACCAGGGATGCTGCATTTTCCGACTGGTGTCGCTTCAGGCGAGAGCTGACACTGCCTGTCCAGACTCGATACAGCAGAAGGACTTCGGGCAGATTGGTCAAGCGTGTCATGCGGCGGGCGCGCAGCCACAACTCGTAGTCTTGAGCCTGACGCATAGCTGGATTGTACCCCCCCAGTGCCTCGAGGACGTCGCGCCTGATCATGACCGATGGGTGAGCGATGCTGTTGAAAAACAGCATGGTCCAGCCCGTCAATGCCGGAGAAGACGGCAGCATTCGTTTTTCGACCTGCTCATGCTCGTTAATGGTCTGTACCCCCGTCCCTAGGACGCCGATATCGGGACACCTCGCCAGGTAGCTCAGCTGCTTCTCAAAGCGCCGCGGCAGGCTTATATCATCAGCGTCCATGCGGGCGATGAATTTCCCTCGCGCCTGACGCAAGCCCATATTCAGCGCCGCTGTGACACCCTGGTTGGCCGGTTGTCGGTGCACATGGATACGTTTGTCCTGAGCCTGATAGCGTGCCAGAAGCGCGGGGGTTTGGTCCGTGGAGGCGTCATCGATAATGAGGAATTCGAAGTAGCCGAACGACTGGTCTAGAATGCTCTCCACGGCCTGGGGCAAGAATCGTTCAGCATTATAGGCTGGCATGACGACGCTGAGGAGAGGCGTATCGTCCACGTCTACATCCGATGCCATGAGCTAGGCAATCGCTCCGGATAGTTGAGCGCCGGGTCATTCGCCCACTTGATGGGGGCTACCACCACCTTTTTCGGATTCGGATTGAGCCACGCTCCCCACCAGCTGAAACTGCTGTTCGCAATGATATGATGCTGGCAAGCGCTCATCAACCGCAAATCTTCGTGGGCGGTATCTGCGTTGTTCAGGGACACACAGGTCATTGGGAAGTCAAGTCGGAGGTTTTCCTGAACCCAGATGGGATCGTCAGAGAATACGAAGAACTGAGCATCAGGGACTCTTTCGCCGATAAAGACAGAGGCCCTGGCGTGGACCGTGATCAAGAAAAGGATGCAGAGGGGTTCTGTCACAAAGCCTCGACATTTATGGTCGCACAGTGTGGTACACTTAGTGCCTTATTTGGAATCGTCACCGTGTCGTTCAAAAAGGCGCAGGTTGCATTATCATTATATGTCTGGCATTAGACTGTCGATTGCACTTGGCATCCTGACCATCCTAAACCTGCTCGCGAATCTGCTGATCCAGTGGTATGTACTGGTTATTGTTGGTCCGGGTTTACAGACTGATGCTCTCGTTGCCAGCCTTACCTTACCTCAAATCGTCCTCGCCGTGATAGGCGGTTCAACCATTTTTGTGCTTGTTCCGCTTCTAACAGGACTTCAGGGGGCGGAATTGAGGCATGACTTCTGGAACTTCATGTGGGTTATCTGCGGCTTCTTCGGTGCCCTTGCCATAGTCATCGCACTGACAACGCCCTGGTGGGTGGGGGTTTTGTTCCCTGGGTTTGGAGAGTCCGGACTCGCATTGGCAGAGGAACTGGCCCGCATCCAGGCTGCGGCTATGGTATTCACGGCCGCTGCATCAACGCTACGTGCCCTGCATCACTCACAGCGTCGGTTCATTTTCGCTGAGACCGTTCTGTTCGTCACGTCCGGACTGAGCCTGGTGTTGATCCTTTGGGCACTACCCCGGTACGGAATTATCAGCGTTGGGTGGATCACACTCTTCCGTGCAGTTGTGCAAGCTAGCTTGCTCATGTCCAGCGTGCCGATACCCTCCGTACCGCAACTCAACACACCGAGTATGCGACTTGCGTGGCGTCGCCTGAGGCCACTCCTGATAGGCTCGACCTATTATAAGGCTGATCCCCTAATAGATCGCTTCTTCGCATCGATCACAGCACCCGGCGGACTGTCACTACTCTATTTGGCACAACAATTGTATTCCTTAGCCCTTCAAGTATTTGTTACCGCTGTTTCCACACCGGCTACCCCGACGCTCTCTGCTGCAGCGAAGGCATGTGATTGGGTGGAATTCCGCCGTGTCTATCGCCAAAAGCTCGCACTTATGTTTGGCATTCCGGTGATTGGCTCTGTTGGACTATTGATCTTTGGACGACCAGTTCTGACTTTGCTTGTTGGACGCGGACAAGTGACGGCAGAGAACGTTGACACGCTCTGGATATTGATGATTGCGCTTTTGGGCGTACCTGTTGGTGGCTCAGCGGGTCAGATCCTGTCTACCGCCTTCTACGCCAAGGGCGACACGATTACGCCAACAAGAATTGGAGTGGTAGGCTTCACGTTCGGCATCGGCGTGAAGATACTCGCTTTCTACCTGTTTGGCCTCGTTGGCATCGCGATTGGGGCAACACTGTACTATGGGCTGAACCTCATCCTTCTCGGTGTACTTTTGGAAAGGGATGTGAATCGTGTCCTCTGCTTTTCACGTCAGGGTTGAGAGCGTCCCATGTCCGTGCGGTTGCCCACCTCACGATCAGGTTATCCTCACCGGGTATGATCGCCTCCACGGCTTGCCAGGGCAATACACTGTCGTCCGATGCCGCTCGTGTGGGCTGATGCGCACATCCCCACGTCCAACCAGAGAGGACATCGCCCAGTATTACCCAGCTGACTATGGGCCGTTCCAGACAACGCAGATCAAAACGCAGTCATCAGCCGGGGAGGCACACGCACCCGCACTGTGGAAGCGTGCGGCGAAATCACTCGTTCAGTTTAACACGACACGTGTTCCACCGACAAAGCCCGGACGTATGCTCGAGATCGGCTGCGCCTCCGGCAGGTATATGGACGAGATGGCGCAACTTGGCTGGCAAGTCGAGGGCATTGAACCCGACCCAAGGGCAGCATCAAAAGCGATGGCGTTAGGGCATCCCGTGTTTATCGGACAGCTTGAGAGCGCGCCAGACCCCGCCGAACCGTTTGACATGATTGTTGGATGGATGGTTCTGGAACACGTACATGACCCAGCACTTGTCCTGATGAAGCTTGCGCTCTGGCTTCGCCCTGGCGGGTGGTTTGTGTTCTCTGTGCCTAACGCCGCGTCTCTTGAGAGGAGACTTTTCGGCGATGCCTGGTACGCCCTCCAGGTTCCAACTCATTTATTCCACTATACTCCAGCTTCGCTTCGAACCCTACTAGGGAGAGCGGGCTGGCGAATCGAGCGCATTTTCCATCAGAGGTTGATAGGTAACCTAATGGCGAGTATCGGATACCGACTCCGGGACTATGGAATAGGAGGGAAGGCAAGCCATTTCTTCACCAGTTTTCCTGAAGCAAGTTATCGCCAACAGCAGATAGTATATCCGCTCGCGTTCGTCCTGAGTCTGTTTGGCCAAACGGGCCGCATGACGGTGTGGGCAAGGCGTGTCGATGATTGAGGTGGCTGCACTTACCTCTGGCATGTTCACGCCCTCCTCGCGATTTCGAGTTAGGCAACATATCGGTTCCTTGCTCGAAAAGGGGATTCGTGTTCGTGACTATACGCCAATTATTCCTAACGACCGTCGATTGCCCGGGTGGCCAATGAGCATTCCGGAAAAGTATGCTTTGCCTATATATGTCATGTGGCAGGCAATGAAACTTGCCACACGCATTCCGGGCACTGTGGGTAGCTGGCGCGCCCAGATTACTTGGCTACAGAGGGAGCTTTTGCCAACCTATTTGACGCTCGAACCCATTCTGAAGCGGCCACTGGTCTTTGATGTCGACGATGCCATATGGCTCGGTCACCATCGTAACGCACGCGTGATGCGCGCAATAGCTGAGTGCGCCGATGTGGTGATAGCAGGAAACTCATTCATCGCCGATTGGTTCAGTCAATATGCCCAAGATGTGAGAATCGTCCACACGGCAGTTGACACGACGCGTTTTGTTCCACGTGATCCTATAGGTCATCCTGAATTCGTGGTAGGGTGGACAGGCAGCGGCGAGAACCTAGCCTATCTTAAGGAGATCGAGGATGTGCTGGCGCGATTCCTTGCCGACCATGTAAATACAACGATGATCGTTGTGGCTGACCGCCCCCCCGCCTTTTCAAGAATCCGCGCGACCTACGTGGCATGGTCACCTGAGCTGGAGGTAAACGCGGTTCAAGACATGGATGTTGGGCTGATGCCACTACCCGACAACGACTGGGCGCGAGGAAAGTGCGCCTTTAAGTTGGTGCAATACATGGCGTGCGGCATCCCATCTGTGGTCTCGGCTGTTGGGTTCAACAACGAGATCCTGGCCATGGACAGGATAGGCTTCGGTATCCACGATAAGGCGGACTGGTATGAGGCTCTATCCTATCTCTATCACCATCGGAACCAGGCCAAGGAGTATGGCCGCAGAGCTCGCATCCTTGCAGAACGACGGTTTAGCCACACTGCCGTTTCGGCCCAGCTTGCGGACGTCTTTCACGAGCTTAGCTGATGACTGAATGACCTGATTACGCAAGCACTCCTTCTGATGTGCGACTCTGGCTAAGTTGGCCGGACTAGGCTTTGCCAAGGAAGCAATGCGACAGCAACCCCTCGTCACCATCATTATGCCCGTTCGCAACGAAGCTGCCTTCATTGAGCGCAGCTTGGGCGCAGTGCTCGCCCAGGATTACCCCTCTGAACGAATGGAAGTCCTCATCGTCGATGGTATGAGCGATGATGGCACGTGCGAGATGATCCGCGCCATGACGGGCACGGACCGGGTGAGGATTATTCCAAACCCGAAGCGAATTCAGGCGGCTGGACTGAATCTGGGCATCCTCGAGGCAACCGGCGAGTACGTTGTGCGCGTCGATGGCCATACCATCGTTGCGCCAGACTATGTGCGCTCCTGCCTGCGCACGCTGAGCGAAACGGGGGCACAAAATGCTGGCGGCGCGATGGATCCGGTAGGTACCACGCCGATGGGCAAGGCCATTGCCGCTGCTGGCAAATCCGCATTTGCGGTGCCCAGTGCCTTCCATGTGAGCAGTCGAGAGGGATTTACGGACACGGTTTATCTTGGCGCGTGGCCGCGCAGTGTGCTTTTGGCGCTAGGAGGCTACAACGAAACCTTCGCGGTGAACGAGGACTATGAGCTCAATTACCGCATTCGAGCAGGTGGCGGAAGAGTGTACTTCTCCCCCACGATTCGCTCAACGTATTACGGTAGGCAGACCTTAAAGGTGTTGGCCCGCCAGTATTTCAGGTACGGCATGTCAAAGGTCGCGACGCTGCGCCTGCATCCAGGCTCGGTGCGGGTGCGTCAACTGGTCGCGCCGGTCTTTGTTGCGGGACTCGCTATTGGGCCGCTGCTGGGGTTGCTGCATCCGCTCATTCTCACCATCTTCTTGGCTACGGTGACTTGCTACCTTGTACTGAACCTGATCTTCTCGGCGCGCGTTGCCTCGCGCAAGGGCTGGGCACTTATGCGGAGAATCCCGCTTGTCTTCGCCGTGATCCATCTAGCGTGGGGTACCGGTTTCTGGGCAGGCATCATACGGTCTATGGGCTCTTACAGGAGCAAAGTGAACTGATCGGTGCTTCTAGCCATTGTGCAAGCGAAACCCTTAATGCACCCTCAAACAGATCAGAGACTTCGCTGGCGGCATAACCCTTTCCGATATTGTCGTTGTGTCATTGTCGGCCTGCGCGCACCGCTCGCGCAGATAGGAATCATGGGGCCTGGCCGCTGCGATAATCGGATTGCTCTTCGACCATGGCAGAGACTTGCTGACCACAGCTCTTCAGCGGGTGTTTCATGCGGATATAGTTTTCGCATGTGTCAGAATCAAGCACCCGAAGCTGGGGCGTTGAGAATGTGGAGCTTTATGGCCGATGGCAAGAATGCGTTGACCGGATTATCTGCCCGTCTATGCGGCAGAACCGTATCTCGGATCGGGTAAGGACTCGGCGGGTCACACGTTATTGTCACGATTGACCAGGTTCCACACCCCGCCAACGCTCATCCCCAGTTCCTGCACGATCTCCGGACAGCTGCATGCCCAGGGCTGGAGCTATCCGGAGATCGTGCAGGAGCTTGGTATAAGTGTCGGAGGGGCGTGGAATTTGGTGAATAGGGGAGCTCTGGAGTGATTACCTGCTGCCACGATCCTGTAGAAGAGAGCTACTGTAGCGATACACAGTGAGGAGTCCACGAATGAACCGCCAAGATATCATTCGAGAGTGAAGGCACTCAGGCCGGTTCATCTCATCGATTGGTCTTAGGTGCATCCAGGCCGTATCGACCTTCGTAACAGGGAGGTCGAGCCACACAAAATGGCCAGCGGGAGATAGGGTTGAGAACCCGCGGGACCCGAGGGTTGCGACTCGGCTATAGGCTACTTTGACGGTGTCTCCAGCCCGCGCACCGAACGAATCTGATCGGCGCGCGGCAGCTCTATCGCCGATGCCGGAACGGTCACCACGGCAATGGACTCGCCAACCGCATTGAACACCTCCAGAATAGCACCCTCCTCGCCGCCGGTTGGGTGCTGCACATAGTCCACCAGCATAGCCAGGTCACCCTGCCGGAGCCGGTATTCGGGAAAATCGTGTGTCAGTGCTACTTCTGTATACAGCTCAGGTTTCATGGTCTCACCTGGGTTTCAAGGTAACGAAACGGAATATCGCTTCAGCAGCGCTTCGATTCCAGATAGTAACTACTTCCAGCGCACGGTCATCGGGGCCGATGATTGCCCCCTCAACGCGATAGTGCTCCCCATACTCATCCACCCGATCCAATACGGCCTCGTAGGTCGTGGCCTGCCTTTCGATTGCACGACGCAATACTTCTGGGTTCTCAGCCGTGAATCCGGCTCGCGCCAAGAACCTCGACTTGTCACTTTTCGGCCGCCATACGAGAAGATAGTGAGTGAGCTTGGTTGCTGGAATGACCAGTCCATCGAGTGGGATTCTCAAGCTTCCCTCTTCGGAACGTTGCTGACACGATTCTACACTATTTGCTGCCTGAGGCTGGCCTAAGAACTGCACATCCATGATCGCCCCCGGCAGACTCACCCTCTTGTCTTGCCCCGCTCTCGGCATCCCCCGGATCGTGCAGCAGGTCACCCCCAGGTGTCAAGCATCGAATGCGCCATCGCCAGCGCTCGCCTGCCCCACCGTGGCCGCCATGATGGCGCGGAGCCCCTCGACGGGGTGCGGCGCTTGACACCTGGAACCCCCTGCTGCGGCAGGCTCTGCAATGCCGAGGGCGGGGTAGGCACTGGCGTACAGGCGCAGCGCGTGTATTCTGGCCCTTTGTTGGCGGTGCAGCGGGGATAAGGCGCGGGTCGGGTGGCCCCAGGCGCAGCAGTGCTGGTGGCTACGCGCGCCGATCAAATAGACGTTGACCGGAGACGGCCGACCGACGGGCGGACGGAAACTAGGAAACGGGTGAATTCGTTCAGCGAAGGTGCATATTTGGTTAACAAAAATGGCTTCGATTTGACCTGCCTTGACCGCTCTCCTCACCCGGCGTTCTCGGCACGGTGAGACAGTAAAACGACCAGGCGAGATCACGACCGTCTGCAATTTCTACTGCGTTTTCCACAGTCAAAGTTGACTGTAAGTTTTTTGATGGGGGAGTCACCCCTCTCCTAGACCTTTAGTAACAGGCCTCTCCATTCCGCTCCTACGCAAAAAGCGTGGCAAAAAGCCCGGTACACCGGAAAAGGCCAGCCTGCGTCGACGGGTGCGTGAGTTGCACGCCCAGGGTTGGACCTATCCCGAGATTGCTCAGGAGCTTGGGATGAGTGTGGGAGGAGCGTGGAATCTGGTCAATAGGGACGAGGGTAGTGCATAAAGGGCGTAGGATGTCTGGCCGCCAGCGGACGATTGAGATTCAGGGACAGGCGTGAGATGATCGCAAGAGCGAGGAAGGGCTGTGATAGGAGTGTATGTTATGACCGAGAAGGCAATGCTGAACGAGGCGCTTGAGGTGGTTCGCCGCCTCTCGACGTTCGACAAAATCAGCCTGCTTGAACACGTCGCCTCGTCGCTGAAGGACGATCTGGCCGGGCTAAACAGCAAGCCACTGGAGACGTTCAAGGGAATTCTTGCCCCACTGGGAGCCGGCCCCTCCGACGAAGACATTGATGCGGTGCGGCGGGCGTTGTGGGCAAGCTTTCCGCGTGAGGATGTATGAGCATGATTGCTGCACATGGGAGCGGTCCGTCCCACCTCACCCCAGGACTGGACATCTGGAGAAGCATTAGCGGATCGGCACGTACTTGACCTGGCTGACGAAGTCGTCCGGCATACTCGCATCCAGCATAATCGCCAGGTGTTCGACGGCGTCGCCAACCGATAGGCGTGTGGCTACCTCGATGACTCCGAGCATGGTCAATCCAGCGCGAACGCGGTCATAGGCAAACCCGACCATCGTGTCAACATCATGGGTGAGCACGATACGGCCCTCCTGTGCCGCCCACTCCAGCACATCGGGATCGGGGGCCTGGTACATTGCCGTGTCTTGCACCCGTATGACGTCCACGTCGGGCAAGGCGGCGCGCAAGCCCTTCAGCACTGCGTTGTTGAAGTTCTCGTCGGCGAGTAGCCGTACCATCAACCGCGCGGATCCCGCTTCTCGGCAAGCTGTGCCCGCATCCTGGCATTGAATTCCGCCGCGCGGGGGTCATTCGCCTCGGCGTCACGGCGGCGCGCTGCGGCGGTTTCCTCCGCCTGACGGACATAGGCATCCACCTCGGCCCGATGGCTCAGGTAGTAGGCGATGACGGTGTAGATTTCCGCCAAGGAGACACCAGGAAATGCAGCGTGTATATCTTCAGGCGAATCGCCCACCTGATAGCGGATAACCACGGCCGATAACGTCACCCGCGAGTCGCCCACACGAATCGTCCCGTCCGCGTCTGCGCGCAGTGGCACGTCGACCACCGCCGGGAGAGTAAGCATCATCTATGCTCCATGACCAACGTCTAGCGCAGATTATACCGAATATCGAGCTGCACTGAATACGCCGGCCCGTGCGACCGTGGCAGAGGGATCGGGAACATGCCTCTCCAGCTATCTGTAGTGCGCGCCGGGTCCGATCATCACCTCACGATCTCCCAAATGCGGACGACGGCCTCGTCAGAGCTGGCCGACGCTAGCAGCCGACCATCGGGACTCCACGCCAGCGAATCCACAACCTGCGTGTGGCCGACTAGCGCGCCGGCGAGCGTCCCCTGCTCGACGTCCCAAAGGCGAATCATGCTGTCATAGTTCTGGCCTATGTCATAGTAGCCCAGGTACTGCCCTCCGGCGCTCGCCAGCAGTTGCCCATCCGGGCTGAAGGCCAGCGCATATACCGCCTGAATATGCTCGATCAGTTTCTGGTGAGTGTCTTGCTGCACGTCCCAAATCCTGATCACGCCGTTCTCGTGTCCACTGACCAGGAAACGCCCGTCGGGACTCCATACCAGCGCGTTGATCGTCCCCTCATCCTGTGCGAACATCCTGGTGTGGGTGCCGTTGCTTGCGC
>JADZBY010000386.1 GCA_020851855.1 Anaerolineae bacterium | reverse complement strand
GCGAGCAGCGCGTCATGCACGTCATCTACACGCTGCCGTACCAGCCGCTCGGCACGCCGCTCGAAGTCCCGCTCGATTACGCGCTGAATGGCCGCGTGGACGTGACGATCAGCCCGATCTCCGTCGACGGCGCGGTGACGGTGGCCGGGCAGAGTGTGCCCGCATTGGCAGCGCAGGGCGGCGAAACGAGCGATGTGCGCGTCTTCGGCGGCGAGGCGTCCGCGCCGGCAGGCGCAACGCTCCGCCTGGAGCTGCGCGGCGAGATCAGCGCGCCGCAGAGCGCCTCACAATCCGGCTCGGACAGCGCGGCGAGCGCCAGCGCAGCGCCGACGAGCGCCGTATCGCGCGATTTGCTCGTCGGCATCCTGATCGGCGCGGGACTGGGCCTCGTGCTGCTCGGCGCGTTTTTCCTGGTCAAAGACCGGCTCGCGCTGCGTAGCCCGGCCAATAGCGACGGACCGCTCGCGGCGGACAAAGAGACGCTCGTTGCGGAACTGGCGGCGCTCGATGAGCGCTTCGGGCGCGGCGAGATCAGCAAAGCGGAGTACGACTCCCGGCGCGACCAGCTCAAGAAGCAACTGGCGCGGCTGATGCGTGGCTGACGGGCGGCTGAGGAACGGCAGAGGGCCGAAAGGGCGCTCATGGATACAACATCGAGGGCAAACCTGCAGGCCGCCGCGCGGGCGCGTGGGCTGAACGCGGCGACGGTGCAGGTCGCCCGGCGCTTTCCGCGTCTTCTGGCGGCGCTCACAGCGCTGAGTGCCGCCGGCGTGCTGGCCGGGCTGTATCTGGCGCTCGTCTTTGCCGGGACCGACGCCGTACAGGGCCACGTCCAGCGCATTTTCTACATCCACATGCCCGCCTTCTTTGGCGCGACGCTCGGTTACGGGCTGGCGGTCGTGGGCGGCGTGCAATACCTGCGCACCGGCCAGCGCCGCTGGGATGTGCTCGCCCTGAGCGGCATCGAGGTGGGCTGCGCGCTGACCTTCATCAACCTCACGACGGGCATGATCTGGTCGCGCGCCACGTGGAATGCGTGGTGGACGTGGGATCCGCGCCTGACGCTCGAAGCGATCATGGCTGTGACGTATGTGGCCTATGTCCTGCTGCGCGGTGGGATTCAGGACCCACACGAGCGCCGCTACGTGTCCTCGGTGTACGCCATCCTCGCCTTCATCACGGTGATCCTGACCACCTTCATCGTGCGCATCCGGCCCGACACGATTCATCCGATCGTGATCGAGGCGCAGCGCGGCGCGGGCGCGTTTGCCATCAACGCCACGCCGGGCATGACGCTGGCGCTGCTGTTCAATCTGGGCGTGTGGGGCGTCTTGCTCCCGGCCACCCTGATCTGGTATCGTATCCGGCTCGAACATTCGTCCGGGCGCGCCGGATAAGCCTTCACCCCCGACGCTGTGGCTCGACCAAAGCGGAAGGCTTTCCGGCGTGTAGCGCTCGCAGGAGTCCGCCTTGAGCTGGCCCCAATCGCTGCGGCATACGACATACGACCACGTCGTCATCGGCTCTGGCTTTGGCGGCAGCGTGTCCGCCATGCGGCTCGTGGAAAAGGGCTACCGCGTGCTGGTGCTGGAACGCGGCAAACGCTACCGCGACTCAGACTTTGCGCGAAGCAACTGGAACCTTTTCAAGTACCTGTGGTCCCCGGCGCTGCGCTGCTTCGGCATCCTGCAAATCAGCTTCTTCCGGCACGTCGTGGTGTTGCATGGCGCGGGCGTGGGCGGCGGCAGCCTGGGTTATGCCAACGTCCTGATGGAGCCGAGCGACAGGCTGTTTGCTGCGCCGGGCTGGAAGCATCTGGCCGATTGGAAGCATGTCCTGCGCCCACACTTCGACACGGCGCGCTGGATGCTGGGTGTGGCGCACAACCCGCGCCTGACTCCGGCGGACCACGTGTTGCGGGATATTGCGCGCGACCTGGGCCGGGAGCACACCTTCCAGCCCACCACGGGCGGCTTTTACTATGGCGCGTCCGGCGTCGAAGCGCCCGATCCATATTTCGGCGGCGACGGCCCGGCGCGCTCCGGCTGTACCCACTGCGGCGGCTGCATGGTCGGCTGCCGCCACAACGCCAAGAACAGCCTGGTCAAGAATTATCTGTATTTTGCCGAGAAATGGGGCGCGGACGTGCTGGCCGAAGCCGAAGTGCAGGACATACGCCCGCTGCCGCCCGGCCAGCCCGATGGCGCGCGCTACGAGGTCGTCACGCGCCGCGCGACGGCGTGGTTGCCCTGGCTGCCGCTGCCGGGCCGGATGAAGAAAGTGCGTGCGCGCAACGTGGTCGTCTCGGCGGGCACGCTCGGCACGCTGCGGCTGCTGGCGCGCTGCCGGGATGTGACCGGCTCGCTGCCGACGCTGTCCACGCGGCTGGGCGACCGGGTGCGCACGAACAGCGAGGCGCTTCTCGGCGCGATCAGCCGCTCCGGCGCTGTCGATTATTCCAAAGGCATCGCCATCAGTTCGATCTTCAACCCGGACGACGTGACCGCCATCGAACCGGTGCGCTATCCGGACGGCTCCGGCGTGATGCGTTACCTGGGCGGGCCGCTCATGCCGCCGACGATGAGCTTTGCGGGCCGGATTCTGCGCTCCTTTGCCGAATTTGTGCGCCGTCCGGGCGACTTTCTGCGCTCGCACGTGCTGCCCGGCTGGCCGCGACGGTCCACTATCCTGCTGGTCATGCAGACCGAGGACAACCGGCTGCGGTTGCGGCTGGGGCGCGGGCTGTTCACCGGGTTCCGGCGCAACCTGGTGTCCAGCCCGGATGAGGGCAATCCGCCGCCCGGCTCGCTGGAGATCGGCCACCACGTCACGCGCGAGTTCGCCCGCCGCGTGAACGGGATGCCGCTCGGCTCGATCAACGAGGGGCTGTTCAATATCCCGCTCACGGCGCACATCCTGGGCGGCGCGCCGATGGGCCTCGACGCGCAGGATGGGGTGGTCGGGCTGGATTGCCAGGTCCATAATTATCCGGGCCTGTACGTGGTCGATGGCTCGATCATGCCCGCCAACCCGGGCGTCAATCCGAGCCTGACCATCACGGCGCTGGCCGAATACGCCATGAGCCAGATTCCGGACAATCCGGCGGGCGGCGCGCGCCCGGCCCGGCTGGGCATCGACCACCGCCCGGCGCGCGATCTGGCCCTCTCGACGGCCCGGACACTGACCGAATCGCCGCCCGCCCTTGTGGACAGGACTGAACCCGTATGACGCCCGACACGACTTCCTACCTGGTACTGGGCCTCGCCGCCGCCTTCGGCATCCTGG